>JBFFNY010000136.1:0-5408 GCA_041562955.1 Desulfurivibrionaceae bacterium
CAGGCTGTCGGCCCCTTCTGCCCAAGCGGTTGTCCTATCCTGAATTATTTCCGGCAGAATTCCTGTATAAATCCAGCAGTGATCTCTACCAGAAAATACGAGGACTTTGTGTCCAGCCAGAGCCGTTGCTGCCCCTGGAAAACGGGATTCGTCTGACGGAACAGTTTGGCTGGCCTGGGCTGATTGCGGGATATCAACAGTGGTTTGAGCAGGTGGTGTGAGATTTAACGGACGCCGCTGCTGCCGCGGAAAAGAATTGAGAATCCTTCGATATATTTGCGGTTGAGGGCAAGGAACGGACAGAATTTAGGAGGGACATTCTTGATGTCTGGAGAACATCCGTCCATTTTTTTAATCAAAACATTGGTCATGGGGATGAATTGGTTCTGATTGAGTGTGTTGTTGAATTGATACACATGTCCATTGATATGGTAGACATTCCCGCCGACCGATCGTGTCATGATTTCGACGCCATCAGGGGTGACCCTTTTTTGATTCATTGCCTCGGATCGAGAGCTGTTTCCCATCTTGCTGAATTCATCATTGGCAAAAATGATTTCATCCATATCAAGGAAATAGGTGTCATAGGAAAGAATCTTTTCATCTTTCACCATAATCTCGACATCTTTCAGTCGGCGAAATCCGCGATACAGGGGCACATATTTTTCAGTGAGTTGGGTTTTCGTGGGATTGTTCAACCAGGAAATGGTTCGACGTTCACGACATTCATCAACGGACAGGGAAAATTTGATTGTTTTGGCAGCAAGCTCAAGAATAACAGTCCATGATTCAATTATTCCGGCCTCTTCATGCTGGCTTGCGTGAAGAGCTGTCTGTTCAGTACGCCCAATCTCCATCGTTTCTACCTTAACCGCTGTTGTCGATTGCATTTACTTCTCCAAGTCTATTGAGTATCTAGTCAAGAGAAGAAGTAACGTAGCGAAATATATCACATTTGTGAAGCATTTTATAGAGGTGTCTGGTCCTACCAGTCGTTACTGCTCTGTCTCGGTAAAGTTGCGCTCTATGAAATCACATTCTTTCGGGGAGAGATCAAAGGTGATTTCAGCCTTACGAAACGCCTCTTTCAGGGTGAGTGAAGGGTCTTCTTCACGCTTGGTACTGACCCAGACGATCACTTTTTTTAATTTTTCACAGTTCAGAGCTGGCATGGTCTCCCTCATCAAGCCTACTTATAAATAGGTTTTAATATAATGCCACTTAACGGTGGAACTGCAACTAAAATATGTTGAGAGGTTTCACCATAGGGTTCGTTAATAACCTGTTTTATATCAGGATTGTTGATTCCGCTTCCGCCATATTGGCTATTATCTGAACAGAATATCTCCTGGTAGGCGGTGCTGGTCGGCACAGCCAATTGATAGTCATAAAGGACCTCCGGGGTCATGTTCAGGAGAATAACGACATGGTCCCTGGGGTCCTTTCCGAAACGGGCAAAGGAAATAATTGAACGGTTTACGTCTTTAAAATCCATCCACCTGAAACCATCATGGGAGAGGTCTTGTTCATACAACGCGGGGGTCGTGGAGTAGAGCTTGTTTATTGCGGCCACAAAGGACTGGAGTTGGTTATGGGGTTTTTCCTGTTCAGGCAGGTGCCAGTCCAAACTTGTTTTGCAATTCCATTCACTTATTTGGCCGAACTCGCCTCCCATGAAGAGCAGCTTTTTGCCGGGATGGGTCCAGAGGAGGGTGTATAATAATCTGAGATTGGCGAATTGCTGCCACCGGTCCCCGGGCATTTTAGACAGGAGTGATTTTTTGCCATGCACGACTTCATCATGGGACAGGGGCAGAATAAAATTTTCACTGAAGGCATAGAGGAGTGAAAAGGTAAGTGAATTATGGTGAAATTTTCGATACAGCGGATCTCGGCTGAAATAATCAAGCATATCATTCATCCAGCCCATATTCCACTTAAAGCCAAAACCGAGGCCACCCTGGTCAGCAGGTTTTGACACCCCGAAAAAGGAGGTCGATTCTTCAGCAATGATTGTAACATCAGGGTTGCGTTGCCCCACAATAGAATTCATATGGCGAATGAATTCTATGGCCTCAATGTTTTCCTTGCCGCCATACTGATTCGGAATCCAGTCCCCCGCAGCACGGCCGTAATCGAGATAGAGCATTGATGCTACCGCATCCACACGGATGGCATCAATGTGATAGACGTCAATCCAGTAAAAGGCGCTGGACATGAGGAAATTGGCAACCTCCTTGCGGCCATAATTGAAAATCAATGTTTTCCAATCCGGATGCTCTCCCTGGCGGGGATCATCATGTTCGTATAGGGCTGAACCGTCAAAACGCCCTAAGATATGACCGTCTGCAGGGAAATGTGACGGGACCCAATCGAGAATAACGCCAATGTCATTGGTGTGGCATTTATCCATGAAATACTTGAAATCCTGTGGCGTACCCATTCGTGATGTTACAGAAAAATAGCCACCAACCTGATAGCCCCAGGATTCGTCAAGGGGATGCTCGGTCACAGGCATGATCTCAATATGAGTAAAGCCCATCGTCTTTACATAGGGCACGAGCGCATCGGCTATTTCTCGGTAAGTGAGAAACCGTTCAGGGTTGGCTGGATCTCGGCGCCATGAGGGTAAGTGAACTTCATAGGTCGACATGGGCTCGTTGTATATGGACGTCTTTTTACGTTTCTTCAGCCACGCTTCATCCTTCCATACATAATCATCCTCAGTTCCCCAGACGACAGAGGCTGTTTTGGGGCGTAATTCCCCATAAAACTGATACGGATCTGATTTTTCCAGAAGTGTACCGTGCTGACTGCGGATTTCATATTTGTATATCTCGCCCTTGGCAATTCCAGGCAGAAATAATTCCCAGATTCCAGAGTTACCAATGGAGCGCATCTGATGCACACGGCCGTCCCAATAGTTGAAATCACCTATAACCGAGACGCGTTGTGCAGAAGGAGCCCATACCCTGAAGATGGTCCCTGCAGTACCATCAATAGTTGTTGGATGAGCACCAAGTTTTTTGTAAATTTCATAATGGGTGCCGTTATTGTATAAATGGCAGTCGTATTCGGAGAGTTGGGGTAAAAAGCGATAGGGATCTTGAAAAGAGCGAATGGTGTTATTATAACAGAGGGCTTCAAAATGGTATTTGTAGTTGGGGTGATAGTCGGCAATGACGAGTTCAAATAGCCCTTCCTCACGCATCTTGTACATATCCTGTTTATGGTTGTCTGCAACAAGTTTGACGGAGTCAGCCAACGGTAAAAAGGTACGGATAACGGCACAGGTCGGATCATGCTCCAGGATATGAAGACCGAGGACCGTGAAGGGGTCATGGTGGGTTGCGCTAATAACTTTGTCTAATTCTGTTGATATGTCAAAGCTCATGGACTCTCCTGAAATAGGGCGATGTGAACGTTTATCGAGATCTGCGTGTATAGCTATATATGCGTGTAAAGAGTAGCATATATTTGCTGGGAAAATCTAATTAAATTTATATGTTGTGGATAAATCGTATTTGTTTTTCAGATGCAGGTTTACTCAGTAAATCATGACTCAGGTGTAAAGGATGGAATCCTTACAGGGGATGTTTCTTGTTGCCACAAATGGAATGCGGGATCCGCGGTTTAAACAGTCTGTTATTCTGATTTGTAATCATAATGAGCAGGGTGCTCTGGGGCTGGTTTTGACAAAGGTGTATGAGGAACTCTCGTTTATAGAGATATTGCACAGTTTAAACCTTGGTTTTTCCGGACATGAAGAGCCTGATGTGTATCAGGGCGGCCCTGTCTCCCTGGATGCGCCTTTTATTATCCATACTGCCGGTTACTCAGATCAGTCGTTTGTTTCAACTCAGATCAGCGCTGATATCTTTATGGGGAATAATCTCGATCTGTTTCCATACCTGGCTGAGCATAATGATCCGCAGGAGGTCCGCTTCTTTCTTGGTTACTCCGGATGGGGACCGGGGCAGCTCGATCAGGAGCTTGGCCTTGACGGCTGGCTTGTGCTGCCGGCTTCGGCCCAGGACATTTTTTCACGCTCTCCAGAGCTGTTATGGCAGTATGTGACCAAAAAACATGGGATTGATATCACCTTATTTAATGATATTTCCGGAAAGGCCTGATCCTTTTTACATTGATTCCCCTCTTTTTTTATTTTCTTGGTGTTCTTCAAGGGGGACTTGGTTTAAAGTTGTTTTTTTCATCTCTTGATGAGTTTCGGGTATAAAAATAATAATGAATGTTAGGAAAATGGCATGAGTGTAGACGATATTTTTGATTGCAAGCAATGCGGTTTTTGTTGCCATGGTGAGACAACCGTGTCTTTAGATGACAATGATGTCAAACAGATGTGTGATTATTTGCAGCTTCCCTTTGAGGAGGTCAAAGAGAAATATTTACGCGTGACAGGCACGGTCATTCAGATGAAAACCGTTGATGGTCATTGTATCTTCTTTAAAGAGAATTGTTCAGTACATCCAGGACGGCCCTGGCGTTGCCGGCAATGGCCGCTCCATCCCTCTATCCTTTCTGATCAGGCAAATTTTACGGCCATCGCGTCGTCCTGCCCCGGTATAAAAAAGGAAATGGGCTATAAGGTGTTTTGTCAAAAACTAAAAGAACTGCTGAAATAGTTGGTCGGGAGAGTTGCGCACATGATTATAACGATTCTCTCCCCGGGTAAAACAAAGGCCGGTTATCTGCAGGAAGGTATTGAAGATTTTGCCGGACGGCTGAAACATTCCGTTCGACTTGAATATAAAGAAATTAAGGTGAAGGGGCAGAACGTCAAACATCCTGATATGCAAAAAGAGAGTCAAGCGCTTTTAGCCCATATCCCGCAATCGTCCTATGTGGTTTGTCTTGATATTCACGGGAAGATGTTTTCCTCCGGTCAGTTTGCCGATTTTATTCAACAGGAAGAAAACCAGTCAACCCGCAATATCTGTTTTATCATTGGCGGACCCTTGGGGCTTGATCCGACGCTCCTTGCTCAGGCTGATCTCCGTATTTCCTTTTCCCCCATGACCTTTACGCATGATATGGCCAGATTCCTTCTGCTTGAGCAGTTATATCGTGCCTATGCCATTAAAAACGGCACGGGTTACCATAAATAAGTCTTTCGTACAGAAGCTTATCCTTTCAACTCCGGGAATCCTCTTGTAGTCTTATTCTACTGTACCGTTCTCTCTTGCAGCCATATATCTTATTTCAGCACTGAGGTGTCCTATGGACTCATATATTGGTGTCGACCAGCATTTCAGCCTTTTCCATGATCTCATGCAGAAAAAGGTGAAGAGTGTTCTGTTGGTTTCGTCCCCCTATGACGCCTTTATTATGGAGGAGGACGGCTCGATATCAGCACGAATCGTTAATGAATTCCATGGGTTGAACCTGAG
>JBFFNY010000137.1:0-5377 GCA_041562955.1 Desulfurivibrionaceae bacterium
GCCCGGGAGATGGCGCAGGGGGTGCGCACCATTACAAAAGCTGATATCGGTCTTTCTATCACCGGTATTGCCGGGCCTGGTGGCGGCACAGAGGAAAAACCGGTGGGGACAATCTGTTTCGGTCTGGCTTCAGAAGCGGGAACGCAAACCCATACCTTTCATTTTTCAGGAACACGACCCATGGTGCAGGGGGTGGCTGCCACCATGGGGCTTGATCTGGTGCGCCGGTATCTCCTCGGGTTGGATGGTCAGGGGTGAAATGGTGTGGTGCCACAATAGTTAGGCGCTGGCGAATGGTGTCACCATCCATGCTGGTTTCTGTAATATGCAGGCCAGGTACAAAAAACATTTTGATTGCAGGGCGGGAAACGGGTATGTTGTTCGCTTCTTGAGGGGTTCAGCAGCCTCATTCTTACCAATTTTACTTAAATGACATAAAAATGTATTTTCAAGACATTATATTTGAACTCAATAAATACTGGGCAGAGCAGGGCTGTGTAATTATGCAGCCCTACGATATGGAAGTTGGCGCGGGGACGTTTCATCCGGCAACATTATTACGTGCCCTGGGCTCCAAGCCGTGGAAGGCTGCCTATGTTCAACCTTCCAGACGGCCGACGGATGGCCGGTATGGCGAAAATCCCAACCGTCTTCAGCATTATTACCAGTATCAGGTGGTCATGAAGCCGTCGCCTCCCAATCCTCAGGAGCTGTATCTTGGCAGTCTGGAACGGTTCAACCTTGATCTCCTCAGTCATGATATCCGTTTTGTTGAGGATGATTGGGAGTCTCCAACCCTCGGCGCCAGCGGCCTTGGCTGGGAGGTGTGGCTCGATGGTATGGAAATTACCCAGTTCACTTATTTTCAGATGGCCGGTTCCCAGGAATTAAAGCCTATAACCGTGGAGATCACCTATGGCCTGGAGCGGATTGCCATGTATCTGCAAGGGGTGAATTCCGTCTATGACCTGGACTGGAATGAGAATACGAAATACGGCGATATCTTTCTGGAGAATGAAAAACAGTTTTCAGCCTTCAACTTTGAACATGCCAATGTGGAATTTTTGAGCGGTTATTTTGATTCCTGTGAAGCCGAGGCCCATAAGCTGGTTGCGGTTCAGCTGCCTTTGCCCGCCTATGACTATTGTTTGAAATGTTCCCATACCTTCAACCTTCTGGATGCCAGAAAGGCCATTTCCGTGGCTGAGCGTACCCGTTATATCGGCCGTATCCGGGCCATTGCCCGTAACGTGGCTGAGGCTATTGTGGCTCAGGAGAAGGGTGTGGTGGAGAAGTGACAAGATAATGGCGGAAGTGCATGGGAATCGAACCCACCTACCAGGCTATTAACCCAGTACATCAGATTTGAAATCTGAGAGGGCCACCAGTGCCCTTACCACTTCCGTACGTGGTCGTTGTTGAGAGGAGTAAGATAGTTTCTATTCCTTGGGGAAGCAACTTTTTTTTATGGTTTGCAGTGAAACTCCGTGAATTTTCGCTTGGGATGCTGTAAATAGAGGCGCTGGTGTTATTTTTGGTGATAACTTTTTCGTAAAATAAGAATAAATTAGGGTGTGTAAAGTCAGTTATGGAATGTAAACGCTTAAATAGAATGATTCGTGACTGGTACGTGCAGGTGCAGGATGAGACATTGGCGCCTGCTCGAATGGTTGAATTTATGCAGGATCATGCTGAGACCTGCGATACCTGTTTCGTTGACCCCGCGCTTGCTGAGGAAATGAAGAAGATTATCGCGATTGTTCTTCCTCCTTCAAAAATGACCAAGAAGCCGAAGAAGAAACTCTCCGTCGCAGGGCCGACAGCCGCAGATCTTTCCGACATTGAATCGGATGACGATGATGACGATACGGATGACGATACCGACGATGACGATGATGATGAAATCGAAGTTGGTGATGATGACGACGATGATGATGACGACGATGACGATATTGATATTCCGGAGGTTCCTTCTTTAGAGGATGCGGATCTGGAATAAGTACCGGAGTTGTTCTGAATAAAAAAACGGGGTTGCAAAATTTAATTTTGCAACCCCGTTTTGCGTTTATATGGGGAGGATATGGACTTCCTGCTGGAGTGGATGTTTACCCTTCACAAATAAGCCCTTTCTGCCATCGATTGAGATCCAGTCACCAAAACGAATGGTATGTTCGTTGATATGGCATTCCTGCTCCGCTTCAAAGACCTTCATGGAGCGACACCCCACCACGCAGGTTTTTTGCAGCCGGAGGGTAATCACGGAGGCATGGGAGGTCTGACCGCCCCGTGCGGTGAGTAACCCGTCTGTTGTTGAAATCTCCTTAATATCTTCCGGCACGGTGTCCTGGCGGATCAGGATGAGAGGGGTTCCCGGGTCTTTGGCCCGTAATTCCTGGATGTTCTCATTGGTGAAGACCGCACGGCCTGACAGGGCGGAGCCGCCTACCCCAATCCCTTTTCCCAAGATATTCTTGGAGAAGTTCGGGGTGTCCAGAAATACATTGAATTGTTCCCTCTTTTTGATCGTAATCATGTCCCGTGTCTGCAGAATATGCAGGTCCTGTTTCTCCAGCCCTTCAAAGGTGAACTCAATCTCCTGCGGGTTCCATTGTTTTTCATACACAAGATTACGGGCAATGGCCAGGAGCTCTCCATACACGGCCGGAGCCTTCATTTCCAGGCTGGACTCAATGGGTCTCCCGTCCAGTTCAGCCTGTTCCGCTGAGATGGGAAGGGTGCTGACAAGACCGCTGACAATATCCTCACCCTGGTCACCGTTGGCATAATCACCCCAGAGGGCCACCCGGCGCACCTGGCGATAAGGATGCGCCGTGAAAACGACACCGCTGCCTGAATCTTGACTCGTGTTGCCATAGACCATGGCCTGGACAATCACGGCGGTGCCCCAGTAATCAGAGACCCCCATGAGGTGCCGGTATTCCTTTGTCTTCGTCTGGTCCCAGGAGGAGAACACCATGTCAATGGAGGCGATGAGCTGGATCCACGGGTCATCCGGGATGCCGATGCCGAGGCTCCGGATTTTCTGCCGGTAGCTCAGGGCTAATTCTTCCATTTGGTCGGGGGTGAACTGTGATTTCCAGGCAATGGAGTATTTGGCCTTCGCCTCATTCATCAGGGTCTGGAACACCTCACGCTCCACGTCACAGCACATGGCCCATGATTGCAGAAAGCGCCGGTAATTATCCCAGGCCAGATACTTTTTATCTTTCTCCTGGCCCATGGCTCGGACAATGGTTTCGTTGAGGCCGATATTGTGGATGGTGGCCATCATGCCCGGCATGGATATGGATGCCCCGCTGCGCACGGAAACAAGGAGGGGGTCGGCTGTGGATCCGAATTTTTTACCACTCTCCTGTTCCAGCCGGTTCAGCGCCTGTCTGATGCGTTCTTTATAATTTGTTTTGGCCTGCGGGAAGGATCGAATCACCGGCCAGCAACGAAAGACCTCTGTGGTGATAATAAAACCGGGGGGCACAGGTTTGTTATCACCCTTGAGCAGGGTGAGGTTGAACCCCTTGTTACCGAGCAAGACGAGGTTTTTTGCCGTGGCCGTGGTTTCACCCAGGTGGTGGAGGATCTTGTCCGTATTATAGGTCATGAGCAGATCAAGCTGCTCTTCGGAGAGGAGTTCCCGCTGGCGCTCCAGGGTCTGGTAGACATTGGTGATGAAGTTGTCCAAATGCTGCAGGCCGAAGGTTGAGGCAATGAGGTCCCGCATGAACGCTTCGGACAGCTGATGAATATTATTCGGCTCACTCGTGTCCTCGCTTGGCCGCAGCATGTTGCGATATTTGGCAAGGAGGCTGGGGCTGCTGATCTGAGGAATGATAATGGAGAGGTTGTTCTGGTGAATATTGGTGTAGTTGGCGTAAATGACATCCTTCACCCCCTCTGAAAGGCCCTTGAAGATGTCGAGGTACTGGGTGTAGGAGAAACGCTCCAGTCCCAGGGAGTTGGAAAGGAGGGAGACATAGGTTTCAAGTTTACGGCTGGTGATGCCGTCGATGCGCAGGGCGCGGATGTAGAGGCGTAAACATTTGACAACCCGGATGAAGGTGGCCTTGGTGATAAAATGGGACTGGATCATATCCGGTAGTTTTTCCAGATAGATATTGGCCAGGTTTTCCAGACGGAAGGTCAGACTCAGGGCATCAAATTTTTTCTCGCGATACCTGCCGTAGACGGAGGGAATATCCACCGCGATATGACGTTTGTGAAAGATATCTTCACGGGGCTCAAAGGTTTCGTCACAGAGAATGATCCCCTTGAGCTTTTCAAGATGGGCAAGGAGGGAGTTGAGGCATTGAAAGGTGTCGCAGAGCGCGAGGTCTTCCAGCAGCGGCTGGAGCTCAGGGAACCCGCTCGCCACCGCTTCCTGGAGCTGCTGCCTGATTTCCTGAAAACCAAGATTGTATTTCTGGTCCAAAAGCTTATACATCTCAACCAGTAAACCGAAACGGTTGCGCTCTCCTTCGTTCAGGTCCACCTGCAGGTTCAGGAAGTTTTGTAAGCGCGGCTGGTCAATGAGGAGCAGGTCCTCCTCTTTTTTCACCTTCGAGAGCTGAAAGATCCGCTTGGTCAAGAGGTGCAGGTGGTCAATAAAGGGCCCTGATGTGGCGATCTGGGCCATGATTTCTGCGGGGAGATACTCCGCAAGGTGAGATTTGTCCCGGGTGTGCCAGAAGCGGACGATGCCGCGAATAAAGCCGACAATGAGGTTCGAGCTCTCCACATGGGATTGCTTTCTGAGGAAATGGATGAGAATATCTTTGCGTTTATGGATCTCGTCAATCTCGGTTGAGACATCCCGCAACTTGCCCTCGGCGCCGATTTCATTAAAAAACACCGGCATGAGTTTGGTGAATTGTTTCACCAGATTATACACCGGCTCAATGGGATAGTTGAGCAGACCGGTGATGTCACGCTGGAACAGGTCCGTATCTTTGACACAGGTTCCGGTGAAATTAATATTAATGATGAGGGCTGAAAAGAGTGTGGCGCACCATTTCGGCTCCTGGCCGATGAGATGCAGCCAGGCCCGGACATTGGCGAGGTGAGCCGGGTTGGTGATGGGCTGCCATTCTTGATCCACCCCGGCCACATTGGCGTATTGAAAGCCGAAACGAACGGCCTCCCAGAGGAATGTTTCGGCAAGCCTTGAGGAGCCGCGGGTAAACACCTCGGAGCCGAGCACCTGGATGCATTGCAGCGAGGTGTGCGGATACCGTTTCACATTCTCTTTCAGGAGCTGCATGGTGGTGAGAAGAAAGGATTCAATTTCTTCGTAGGGCTGCTTCTTGATCAGGCTGACCAGGGAGCGGTTGATCTCCCGGAGTGATTCCTCATGGATGAGATA
>JBFFNY010000138.1:0-5334 GCA_041562955.1 Desulfurivibrionaceae bacterium
ATGGTGAGAGATTCTCCGGAGATCACCTCCGCATTATTCACGCCGCCGCCAATCTCAATCCCCCCCATGCATTTCACTTTAAAACCCGGCCCCACAGACCCGGTAATGACTAATTTCTTGCCACTGAAGGTGACATTCCCGATGGACATGTCGATATCACCATTAATACGGTGCTCCTCAAGCACCGCAGGTTTGCCATTTTCCATGACAAATTTACCCGTTACCGTAGCGGTCACTCTCAGCCCATCCTCACTGAGCTTGACACCGGGGCCGCATTTGATACCGATATCCTTGCCATCCTTGGCATTAATATCCGTACCGAGAATATTGCGGCCATGTTTACCCCGCGTGGCGGGAATTTTTTCAAGGAGCAACTGCCCTTCCGGAACATTGACAATTTTTCCAAGTTCCCGATAATTCACCCTCCCTTCGCTCTTCACTTGCCCACCAGCGCCGCCATTAATAATTTCTGGACGAATCACGGGGCGAATCTGGGCCTTTTTACCATGAACAGGGGGAGTTCCCTGGGCAATGACAGCGCTGCCGCTGTGCATCGCAGGCATCTTCTGCATGAGGCCATGTATCGCACCATGCTCCTGAGCCGCACTCAAAACTGCTGGCCAATCCCCTTCATCAAAGCTGGAAGCATCCTGCAGTTCCAGGGTCAAAGTCAATTTATCCTTTGACAGACGCAGGAGATACTCATCTCCGCATATTTTGATGGGCCTTTTGGCAAGTTCCTGATTAGCCATATAATAATCCGTACTCGTATGAATAATTAATAATTGTTTATCCTTCTCACAAAAAAACAACTCCCACAAAAGGTATCGGTCCATTCTGAAAAAAACATTACAATCAGCCTATCATAATATGAAATAAGAACACAAGGTTATGGACTTTGCACGCCTCAACCATGATGCATTGTTCTCTCCAGCGCATTGACCTGATCCCGTTCGCCAAGCACAATCAGAATATCCCCCTCCAGAATGACGATCTGAGGCGTCGGATTAAATATAGACTGACCGTCTGCCCGTTTGATCGAAACCACAATGAGATTATAGGTCTTGCGCAGCCCTGAATCCATGAGCGATTTATTCAGCAGGGACGATCGGGTCGTGACCCGAATCTCCTCCATGCTGAGTCCGAGTTCATTCCCGGCCACAGCAAGATCAATGAAATCAATGACCGCCGGCCTCAAAATGAGATTCGCCATATGGGTCGCACCAATATCATAGGGAGAAATAACCTTATCCGCTCCGGCCCGTTTCAGTTTTGACTTGACCCGGCGCCCACGTGAGGACCGGGCAATAATATACAAATTCCGATTCAGGCTTCGGGCGGAAAGGGTGAGGTAGAGATTATCCGCATCGGATGAAACCACGCCGATCAGCCCCTTGGCCCGCTCCACCCCGGCCTGAAGAAGAATATCATCATCAGAGGCATCACCGGGAACACAGAGGTAGCCGAGCTCCTGAATCTGCTGCAGCTCAGCATCACCATTTTCAATAACAACAAATTTCCGATTATGCTTTGCCAGCAACTGGCAGATCACCTGACCGATGCGACCAAATCCGCAAACAATATAATGGTCTGTAACTCTTCCTAGTTTCTTCGACATTTTCCTTTTCCCCAGCGCCTCTTGCAGTCCACCCGCAACCACCGTCTCTGCCATTTCTTTAAAAATAAACATCACAAATCCAACACCAAGCAAAATCAGCGCCATCGTGAAATAGCGGCCGGCAGCACTGAGATGTATCGTTTCGCCATACCCCACCGTCGTGACGGTGATCATGGTCATATAGAGACCATCATCAAAGCTCGCCCCTTCAATGTACATATACCCAAATGCTCCGAAGAGAAGCAATACGGTCGATGCAATAAGGGATATAATGAGTTTTTTCATAAAAATTGACCTTGCAGGCCCATTGATGCCGCCCCCCTATGCTTTCCATATAATTTAATCATGTTTTTTTGGTGCATTCAGACCAGTCTTCGGCTATATTTTTTTTAAATTTTTCAAACAGGTTAGCGAATTCTCATGCCACATTTTCGTTGCCCTGAACCTCCAAGGTCCCATCTATCTATTTTTTATGGAAACCAATCATTATTTCATAATGAAGTAATGGAAATTAATACATAAATAAAGGAGTTATACATGAACATTCTAACTTTCGGCCCAAACGGCAGTGGAAAAGGCACCCAAGGCGCGATCATCAAGGACAAGCATAATATTGCCCACATTGAATCCGGAGCCATCTTCCGCAAGAACATCGGTGGCGGAACAGAGCTTGGCAAGCAGGCCAAGGAATATATCGATCGCGGCGAGCTTGTTCCCGATGATATCACCATCCCAATGATCCTTGACCGGTTGAAAGAAGATGATTGTAAGAATGGTTGGCTCCTTGACGGTTTCCCACGCAACAAGGTTCAAGGTGAAACCCTCGCCAAAGCCCTTGCGGATGACGGCATCAAGCTTGACTACGTTGTAGAAATTGTCCTTCCCCGTGAAGTTGCCAAAATCCGCATCACCGGCCGCAGACTCTGCGCCAACGACAACAACCATCCAAACCACATTGCCTTCGACGCCATCAAACCTGTTGAGAAAGACGGCAAGCTCGTGTGCCGTGTCTGCGGCGGTGAGCTTTCTGCCCGTGCTGACGACCAGGATGATGCTGCAATCGACAAACGTCATGACATCTATTATGACGAGAACACCGGCACCATGGCGGCCTGTAATTTCTTTAAAGGACTGGGCGGTGACACCAAGGTGATCTCTGTTGACGGCCAATCCTCTATTCAGGAAGTAAGCGACGCCATCATGAAAGATCTGAAGTAAATCAGACAGTTTCAGATGCACCAAAAAGCCCGCGGCTGATCTTCAGCCGCGGGCTTTTTTTATTTCTACTCCGCGAGTGCCGGCTGCAGGACGGCCATGATGAGGAGTGCGACAAGCAACAGCCCCAGGCCGCCCTGGGCCACAACATGGACAAGCAATGCCAGAATGCCGAGAATAAGTTTTATTTTCATACGTCCTCTCCCTGTACATCACACCATTGTAAACCGTCATTGACCATGATCCGTTATCCCAAACATGCCCCAGGCCTGTTCGTACAGCCCGTTCAACCGGTCCTCAAGTATTTTCCGATATGCCTCGATGCCGTCACTGTCCAGTTCTGCCGGAACTGCAAGTGGCTCCCCGGCCATCTCAATCATGGGGGAAAAAGGCAGGGGGAACACGGTTCTGTCCCAACTGCGAAACACCTTATACTTTTTAAACGCCCACACTATAGGCAGGATTGGAATGCCCGTGCGGCTGGCAAGCAGCACGCCGCCCGCCTGGGCCACCCTGGGAGGCCCCTGGGAGCCATCCGCCACCAGCACCGGACAGAGGCCACGCCTCACCCCCCTGATCAACCCCTTCAAGGCACCGATCCCGCCGCGATTACGGGAACCACGCACCGTTTCAATGCCCATGCCGTTCAAAATCGCGGCGATGAAATCACCGTCCCGGCTGGCACTGGCCATGGCAATCTGCGGTGACCTGCCGGAACAGAACGCAGCACAGAGCACCCCGTAATGCCAAAAGGTGATGATAAACGGTTTCCCGGAACGCAAAAGGTCTTGATGATGGGCATCACCCAGCCTCTTCTTCCGCAGACTCCAGAACAACGGGATCACCACCAGCTTGAAAAGCCACGGGGTGAGGAATAAGAGAACCTTCCGTTTCCACTTCTTGTTTAAAGCCACAGCAACTCCATCTCTTTCAACATCTTGAGTTCATCCCGCAGTAACGCCGCCTCCTCAAAGGCCAGTTCACGGGCGGCGGCGGCCATCTGTTTTTCCTTCTTCTTAATATCCGCCCGGACAGCCTGCACGGACCGGTACACCACATCCGGTTCAGCGGCCTCTGGCATCATCTCCGGATTCATCTCATACACCGTCCCCATCACATCCTTAATCGAAGAGGATATGGTGGTGGGGGTGATATTATGTTCTGCATTATACGCCATTTGCAGACTGCGCCGGCGATTCGTTTCGTCAATGGCAAAACCCATGGACCCGGTGATCGTGTCCCCGTAGAGAATCACCTTGCCGTGGGCATTGCGGGCGGCCCGTCCGCAGGTCTGCACCAGGGAACGGCGGCTCCGCAGGAAACCTTCCTTATCCGCGTCCAGTATCGCCACCAGAGAGACTTCCGGGATATCAAGGCCTTCACGCAGGAGGTTAATCCCCACCAGCACCTGGTATTTTTTCTGGCGCAGCTCCCTGATCAATTCCATGCGCTCCAGGGTCTTGATATCCGAGTGCAGATACCGCACCTCAATCCCGAGATTTTCATAATAGTCGGTGAGATCCTCAGACATTCGTTTCGTCAGCGTCGTCACCAGTACGGCCTCACCCTTTTCCGCCCGCAGCCGGATCTCATGCAGGAGATCATCCACCTGATCGGCGGCAGGACGCACCTCAATCTCCGGATCAAGGAGTCCGGTGGGGCGAATGAGCTGCTCGACAATCCGGCCGGCAGACCGCTCCAGCTCAAAATCACCGGGCGTGGCCGACACATACACAGCCTGGTGGATCCGGGCATCGAACTCTTCAAAGGTCAGGGGCCGGTTGTCCAGGGCCGACGGCAGCCTGAACCCGAATTCAGTCAAGGTCTTCTTGCGGGACCGGTCCCCCTTATACATCCCGCCAATCTGGGACACCGAGATATGAGACTCATCCACAAATAAGACAAAATCATCGGGGAAATAATCAAGCAGGTTGGGTGGAGACTCCCCCACTGCACGTCCCGTGAGATGGCGCGAGTAATTTTCAATGCCGTTACAATAGCCGAGCTCACTGATCATCTCCAGATCAAACATGGTGCGCTGCTCAAGCCGTTGCGCCTCCACCAGCCGGTTCTCCCGGTGGAAGAACTCCAGTCGCTCCGCAAGCTCCGCCTTGATGGTCTCCATGGCCTTGAGTAAACGGTCCCTTGAGGTGACAAAATGGGAGGAGGGAAACACCGTTATCTCATCATGTACACCAAGCACCTCGCCGCGCAGCGGATCAACCAGGGTGATGGCCTCAACGGTATCCCCGAAAAATTCCACCCGCAGACCATGCTCCTCCTCGTAGGCGGGGAAGATTTCAATGACATCGCCCCGCACCCGAAACGTACCCCGATGAAACGAGATGTCATTGCGTTCATAGAGCATGTACACCAGACGCCGCTGCACCTCCTCCGGCGCAAACTCCTCCCCCACCTTCAAGAAGAGATGCATGTTCTTATACTCATCCGGTGAGCCGAGACCGTAAATACAACTCACCGAGGCCACAATGATCACATCA
>JBFFNY010000139.1:0-5315 GCA_041562955.1 Desulfurivibrionaceae bacterium
ATCCCCTTCATCACAAACATGGTCATCGCATCATAAAAGGAATCATCAGGGGTCAGGGCTACAACATTTCTGGTGCAGATATTGCCGACCGTGGCACAGAGGCGCAGTTCTTCGTCATGAATAATTGATTTCACATCCTGCAGTGAAATAATACCCACCATCTGCCCGGCCTTGTCGCCACTCTCGGCAAGTACAGGAAAATAAAAGCTGTTTGAAACCATGGAGAAGATCTTTAGGAGTTGATTCACATTCGCCCGCTCACTGATGAAGGCCACATCCTCCTGCATCGCCAGCCCGACTCTCAGGGACCGCATCACAGCGGTTTCCCGCCCTTCATGGATATCGATCCCCTCTCTGCTGAAATCAACGGTGTCAATACTGTCGCGATTTAAATGCTTTGCCACCAACGTGCCGATAATCGAGGCGAGCATCACCGGAACAATGATCTTGTAATTCCCGGTCATCTCAAACAGGAGAAAGATTGCAGTGAGAGGGGAATGGGTCGTTGCTGCGAGAAAGGCACCGATACCAACGGCAGCAAAGGCGCCAGAGCCGGCCACATGATTCGGCAGCAGAAAATGGCAAAAGGCACCGTACGACCCGCCGATCATGGCACCGATAAACAGGGCCGGGGCAAACACACCGCCCGCACCGCCGGACCCGAGGGTCACGCCGGTCATCAACATTTTCAGAAAAATAAGCGCCAACATGATCCATAACACGCCGCGATCTTCAAGGACCTGCTCAATATAAAAATAGCCATCGCCCATGACCTGCGGAAAAACGATACCCACCAGACCGATGATCAGCGCCCCGATAAGCGGTTTGATATACGGATGAACATGAAGCGCATCAAACCGGTCACGCACCCGGTAAAAGAGACGGATATGCATCACGGCAACAACACCAATAATAATGCCCATCACAACATAAAGGGGAATTTCAACCAGGGGATTAACAATATTATAATCCGGAATAGGAAAGGCAGGGGTTTCCCCGTAATAGGCCCTGGAAACGACGGTGGCAAGGGCAGAAGAGACAACAAGGGCTGAGAAAGACGACATCTCATAGGTCCCGAGTAGAACAATCTCCGAGGCGAAAAAGACACCGGCCATGGGGGCGTTGAACATGGCACCAATGCCGCCCGCACAACCGGCGGCGATATACACCTTCATGCGATCGCCCGAGACCCGAAAGAACTGGCCGACCTGGGAACCGACGGCGCCGCCCACCATGGCAATAGGCCCTTCAACACCGGCGGAGCCGCCGGTACCAATCGTGAGTGATGTTGAAATGGTTTTCAGGAAGATGTTGCGAAACTTAATCCGCCCCCCCTCCAGATTGACCTTACGAAGAAACTTGGTGAAGCCGTAGCCATTCACCTGCCCGGGAAAGTAATAGGACAGCGGAATAAGCAGGATCATACCGAATATCGGAATGAGAGGGAGCAGGAAAACCTTGAAACCGAGTTCCGGGAAAAGAAAACTCTCGCCCGATTCAAATAGAGCACGGCCTTCCTCACCCCACAGGGCAACCAGCCCCCCCTGAAATACGGAGTGGTGGAAAAACTCCACGGTTGTCCGGAACATGATATTGGCAAGACCGGCACTGAGACCGATAAAGGCCGCAATTACGATGGTCAAGGTCCCTTCACCCGGGATATACTTCCTGATTTTCTGCAGTTTATCTAACATATTTGGGGGTTATAAAACAGCCGAGAGCTGCAGCCTCTTTAAGGAAATAATCATCCGTCATACCCGATATGACATCAAGCACCATAACGGCTGGTGCAGTCGTGTCATGATACTCCTGCCCCGCTTTTTTCAAAAGTCTTTCCATCATGACCGTACCATTTTTCTCGGTGTACACATCATCCATATACTTCTCAAATAAGACATTAAAACAGGCCGCCACTTCAGCAGGATCCGGTTTCAAGGTGTCATTATGATAAATACATTCATAATTAAACTGTTTCAGTTCAAGCAGGGCGTCTGAAACCCGGGGTGAAAAACCAATCGAACCATCACACCCTCCGCCCAGGATATCCGTCACCAGATTATGAACAATCGTGCCGTTTGTTCGACCGAGCACAAGACCGCAATCTGCGGGAATATCGTCCCGGGTTATGAGACCAAGCAGAATGGCATCTTCGATATCCCGGCCGATATAACTCAAGGTGTCAGCAAGACGAACGACACAACCCTCCATGGTCATGGGGAGCAGCCGGGCCAGCGGATCCAAGTATTTTGCCTCAACCTTGGCATCGAACAGTGTAAAATCCTGGTCACCAGTCGGCCGTAAATCCTGGTTATGAACTTCGCCATC
The DNA here is from genome assembly GCA_041562955.1 of Desulfurivibrionaceae bacterium. Classification (GTDB taxonomy): domain Bacteria; phylum Desulfobacterota; class Desulfobulbia; order Desulfobulbales; family SURF-16; genus JAJRUT01. The sequence continues at coordinate 2,326 of JBFFNY010000139.1, forward strand.
GTGGCATAAAATACCATCAAGCACCTGAACCGTCAGATTACAGCCATGTAAACCCGCCCGTACCTCAATGTATTCGAGAAAACGGATAGATTGCAGATTATGCTGAAATGAAGCCACACCATGCTTTCGAGCTAAGCGGTTTAAACATTTTTCACCATCATGACCAAAGGGAGGATGGCCGATATCATGCCCCAGGGCAATAGCCTCGATGAGATCTTCATTTAAATGAAAGACCCGGCCCAGGGTGCGGGCAATTTTTGAAACCAACTGCACATGGAGCACCCGATGGGTGATATGATCGTGATCAACCAGATAAAAAACTTGGGTCTTATCGATATACCGGGTATAGGCCTTCGAATGCAGAATCCGATCCGCATCCACGGCAAAGGCGGTTCTATGCCCCAACCGGTCTTCCTGCGACCTGCGAATTCCTGTTGAACTTTTGGTGGCAAACTCACCCAGAAACAGGTCTTCCCGTTCTTCCAGATGGTGTCGGATACCACGCAGATCTGCCTCAAGCATTATTCTTTCCTTGATGTACAACGCGTAAAACCTGTGACCAAAACAGTCATTCCTTTTACCATAACTGCAACAGGGAAACAAAGGGTATCGGGCCAGGAAAAACCTTTTACCGACGCGAGTCTTTTTTATTGGTTAACCTGTTTATTTTATTGTAATATTTAATTATTATTTCATTCTGCATATCAATCCTTTTACGATACTCTCCATCTGCGTTAAGCTAACCATTGACAGTGCAGGGTCTTTTCGCAGTATAATTCCCAAGACACGTTAAGTATCGATGTGATCGAACTTCAATAATAAAGACATTCACCCGGACTCAAGTCTCACCCAACATACAGGAGCAAACCTCATGGCCACCTCAGACAGCGATTTTAACAAGGCATTAGCCGTTGGACGACCACCTAATATCACAAAGCTGTTCCCAAACTCCCGTGCCCTGCTGGTGAGCGGTAAATACATTGATCTGGCCCTGGAATTAAAGGGCAAGGCCATGACCATTGCCGCTAATGGACGCAACAACTTTATTATCCGCGGCAGTCTCATGGCGGCCCAACGGGCCAATGCTGCGCTGATCATAGAAATCGCGCGGAGTGAAGGCGGCGCCACCGCCTATTGTCCAACCAATTACTGGAATATAGCCCACCAGGTTGATCAGGCGATGAATGAATTGCATATCACCGTTCCTGTCGCCATTCATGCCGACCACTATGGCATAAAAAGCGAACAGGACATTCCTTATGCGAAACAGGAAATCCCGACCCTGTTTGAAGCCGGAATCACCTCCATTGCCATCGATGCCTCCCACATGACGGACGATAAAAATCTTCTGGCAAACCTTGAATTAAATCCCTTCATTCCCGACTGGGCCGGCCTTGAAACAGAGATTGGCGAGATCAAGGGCAGCGATGGTATGTCTGAACCCCCTGAGGCCGTCTTTCTCATTGCAGGTCTGAACGCCCATGATATCTTTCCGAACTGGATCGCCTTAAACAACGGCACGACCCACGGGCTGGAATCAAGCGGTCAGGGCATTCAGGTTGACCTCACCCTTGCAGTCCACACCGCCCTGAAACCGTATAAAGTCAATGGTGCTCAGCACGGCACATCCGGAAACAACTCAGACCGGCTCCGGGAGATTGCCGCAAAGACCAACACCACAAAGGCGAATGTCGCCACAGCCCTGCAAATGCTCTCCTGGGGACTTCAGGTGAACGATTATGGCAATGCCGTGCTTGATGCTGAAGGCAACTTTCAAAAGGTTGCGGGTGAAGGGGTCAGTGAAGAAATGTGGCAGGCCATGGTCGACTATGCCAAGAGCAAGGGCTGGGACAAGGGCGGATACAAGAACCTTAATTTAATCTTTGACAATAAGTTCCATGGCCAACCTGCAGCCATCAGAGAGAGAATGTGTAAACGGGTTGAAGACTTTGTTTACAACCTGCTGGTCAACGTTTTTAATGCGCAGGACAGTGCGGATTATTGTATTGATGCCATTATCAAAGCCGGCTCCTATGATCCAGGCCCAAAAGCGGCACGGATAGAATCCCCTGCCGAATGGACCAGGGAAAAAATTATTGAGAAAGCCGCCCTGCTCGATACGGACAAGGGCCCGGAAGGCGATTTTGACGATTGATTAGAGCAACGGCATATCAAGTAAAGGAACCGGCATGGATAACCAGACAACCCGTAAAGGTGATGCAATCTTTCCCGGGAAATACGGCAACATCTGAACCCAGTCCTCAAGAACCATAAAAAAAAGGGGTTTATTTCTTAATAGAAATAAACCCCTTTTTTATGATGGTGCGATACCGCAATGACTGGAATTACACCTTCAAGATATTACGTACATCCTTGACCTTGTCAACCTTGTCTTTAATCTCGTTCACGGCCTTCAAACCCGGAACATGATCTTCAACCAATTTTGATTTGGCATCGTCCATCTCTGACAATGAGCCTTTGAATGATTTAATCGACTCACCCAAGCCTTTACCGAGTTCAGGCAGCTTTTTCCCGCCAAAGACCAGAAAAGCAATGGCAAAGATCACAACGAGTTCCGGGGTTCCAAGTCCAAACATAATACGCTCCGAGGGGTTGCAGCGTTAACGAGGCCAACTATTACGCTGTGGTTGAATCATCCTTCTCATCAATCTTCTTGGCTTCTTCGTCCTTGGTGGCATTTTTGAAATTCTTAATGCCTTTACCAATACCACTACCGATCTCAGGAAGTTTTCCTGCTCCAAAAATAATCACGATAATAACAAGAATTACAACCAGTTCTGGCATTCCAAGTCCAAACATCGCGGGCCTCTCTATAAAAATATATTTTTAATCCATTCATAACGTACGAATTTCTACTTAAACAAGTACTCTAAATACTCGAACAACCCCTTCGGGGCAATTCATTTTTTTATCACCCGCTCTTCATCGATGGAATTCAGCAGGATCTGCCGGTCAACTTCTCCGCCCAT
>JBFFNY010000140.1:0-5314 GCA_041562955.1 Desulfurivibrionaceae bacterium
AGCCGCGTACCAAAGCCCGCGGCCAGGATCATCGCTTTCATGGCAGATCAACTTGTTTTTTTATGCGGCTTAAAGTGGCAGAGGTAACAGGCCTTAACAACCAACAACCCCGTCTTCCCCCTGCTGAACGCCGACAACACAGATCCCTGCTTTATTTGCAGCTTCAATGGTCGCAGGTGCGTCAAACAAAAGGGCCTGTCCCTTTTCAACGGCAAGAACTTTTGCCCCGACTTCAGCCATGGACTGAATGGTCTGCAGACCGATTGCGGGCAGATCAAAGCGAAAATCCTGATCAGGTTTGCGAACTTTTACAACAACGGCCTGCTCCTTGCCCAAGGCACCGCCCCGACGTATAGCGGCATCCGTACCTTCAATGGCCTCGACAGCAAGAACCGTTTGCTCGCGGACAATGACACATTGACCAATATCAAGATGACCAATGGCCTTTGCCATCTCAAAACCAAACTGAATGTCCTTCCATTGATCACGTGTTGGTTTTTTTCGCGACAACACACCCGTCGGGAAGAGTAACTCCTGCAGATAATAGGTCGAATCGAGCACCGTGATGCCATCCCGTTCCAGTTCTCCGGCAATGGCTCGCAGAATGGCATCATCCTGCTTGATATCGATTTTATTCCAGAGACTCAGGCCGCGAATATCAGGGAAAATATCCCTGAAAATTCGAGTTTTGGTGATTGTCCCGAGGAAAACCACCTCTTCAACGCTATGCTGCTTGAAGAATTTAATCGTCTTACCCAGCTGGCCGAGTTTGACCCAACAAAACTGATCCGCAAGCTCCTCAAGATCAGGAGCGGTCTCGCCCTTATGTCCTGTAATAAACACCCGGCGTCCTGCCTTTTGCGCAGCTTTACAAAAAAGATGGGGAAATTGGCCGCCGCCGGCAAGAATGCCAATGGGTTTACTCATCACTACTGACGCGGGCAACATTGCGGTTGGAAACTTTGAAAAAATTCACCAGGCGGGCAACAGGAGCACAATCACCATAATCCTTTGTCACCTGGGCTAAAGCATCCTGAAGCAGCAACCCTTCGGTCTTGAAAATGACCATGAAGGCTTTGTTCAGGGTACGGATATCAGCAGTTGAAAAACCTGCGCGTTTGAGGCCAATTTTATTAATTGAACGAATCTGCAGGTCATTGCGAATGCCTGCAATAATGACATAGGGAGGAATATCTAGACTTACCCCGCTCATGCCACCGATATAGGCATATTCACCAATACGAACGAATTGGTGTACACCTGTCATCCCTCCGACCGTAGCCCTATTCCCAATTTCAACATGTCCGCCGAGGGTGGCATTATTCACCATAATGACATGATTCCCCAGGATGCAATCGTGGCCAATATGACAATAGGCCATGACCAGATTATCATTCCCAACCGTTGTGACCCCATGGCCACCTGGGGTTCCCCGATGAATAGAACTATATTCACGGATGGCATTATTATCACCGATGACAAGTTTCGTATCTTCACCGTGATATTTTAAATCCTGGGGAGGGGAACCCAGACAGGTAAAAGCACCGATCTGATTATTCCTGCCAATTGTTGTACAGCCGCAGATATAGGAATGGGAATCAACTTTAGTTTCGGCACCAATCTGGACAGGCCCGTCAATTACGACAAAGGGACCAATCTCGACGGAGGAATCAAGTTCTGCACGGGAATCTATAACTGCTGAAGGGTGGATAGCCATCTGCCAATTCGTCCTTTATGAATAAAAAATAGTAAATTTATGGGAGAGAGTAATATGAAGTAATTTTAAAAATAAACCTAAGCTCTAACTTCCAGGCATAACAGTACAATGAATTATGCAAAGGTTGCGGTCAATTCCGCTTGCGCGGCAACCTGCCCATCCACCAATGCCTTCGCCGACAGTTTAACGAACAGCCCTTTTCTTTTCGTAATGACAACGTCATACATAAGTTGATCCCCAGGAACCACCTTGCGGCGGAACTTCGCCTTATCGATTCCTGTAAAATACACCAGATTACTCGTGGTCAACTTTTCTTTTTCAGTCAAAAAAGCCAGTAATGCCCCAGCCTGAGCTAAACCTTCAATAATAAGCACCCCGGGCATAACGGGCTCAACCGGGAAATGTCCCTGAAAAAAAGGCTCATTAATCGTTACATTCTTCAAGGCATTAATACTTTCGCCCTCAGTATAATCTAATACTCGGTCCACCAACAAAAAAGGATATCGATGGGGCAAAAGCTTCATAATCTCTTGAATTTCAATCGTGGATACTTCTGTCATTTGTATTGCTCCATATAGAGAAGATAAATTACGAGATTTTTTCCTCAAGTGCTGCAACGACTTTTTCAAGTCTTCGAATTTCTTTAACAAGTTGCGGCAATTTTGAAAAGGATGAACTTGCCCTAAGCCATGTCTTATGATCAATGGCAGGATAACCAGAAACAACCTCACCCGCATTGACCCGACCGCGAACCCCTGATTTCCCGCCTATCATGGCGCCATCACCCACAGCAACATGATCAGCCACGGCTGCCTGCCCCCCCATAACAACACCATTACCGATGGTCGAACTGCCGGCAACACCGCACTGAGCAACAATCAGCACGGACTGGCCAACGCTCACATTATGGGCAACCTGCACCAGATTATCAATTTTCGTTCCGCGGCCGATACGAGTCGTCCCAAAGGTAGCACGATCAATGCAACTATTTGCCCCAATCTCGACATCATCTTCGATAACGACATTCCCCACATGGGGTCTTTTTATATGACTCCCCTTGCCATCATAAACATAACCATACCCATCACTGCCGATTACTGTACCGCTTTGAACAATGACACGATTACCCAGAATTGTGTTCGCACGAACAACCACATTTGCCATGAGGCGGCAATCATCACCAATGACCACATCATTCCCGATAACCACCCCGGATTCGAGGAAAACACGCTCCCCAAGAATAACACCGGAACCGATGGTTACACGGGGACATGTTGTAACGGAAGCGGCAAGAGTACAGTTGTTGCCGATAAAAGTATCACCCGCTACCCCTTGACTCTCAACAGGGACCGCGTCTAAAAAAAATTGATGAATCATGGTAATGGCCAGGACGGGATTTTCAACCTGTATCACGGGAATATGAACATCAACCACACTTGCAGCAACAACACAACAGGCCTTCGTCTCGCTAAGCTGATGAGCATCAGCAGGTTTAACCAAAAAAGTAATTTCACCCTCTTGTGCTGTAGCAAGATCACCGACCCCGAACACCTCGGTTTTCGCATCACCGAAAACGACGCCTCCGACCATTTCCGCCAAAACCTGCACCTGTACACCTGCACCCATGTTCATACCCCTAATATCAATGACACCATAAAAAAAGCTGAATTTCTTATTCAAGAAATTCAGCTTTCAACAATTCACACCACACCGAATTTAATGCCCGGAATTAATTCTATCCCGCAAGATACCTGAAGGTTTAAAGGTTACAACCTTCCGAGACTCGAGAATCAACTCTTTACCCGTTTGCGGATTGCGACCACGACGAGCATTTTTCTCTTTCACATTAAATTTGCCAAAACCGCTCAGGAGCAGATCTTCGCCACTGGCCAAACACCCTTTTGTAACACGAAGAAAAGTCTCCACCGTCTCAGCAGCCTGTGCCTTTGTCACATTATGTTTGTGATACACTTCCATAACCAAATCAGCTTTCGTAAGAGTCATTTATTACCCCCTGTTACTTTATCAACGCTTCGACCAACGACTTTATTGTCTGTAAATATAGAATACATATCGATCACATGAACAGCAAGAAAATATATTCTAATATGATTACCCGCCAACAACAGCAGCCATCTTAAAGATCGGCAAGTACATGGCAATAACCAAACCACCGATAAGACCACCAAGAAAAACCATCATTAGAGGTTCAATGGCACTAGTAAGATTATCAACAGCCTGGTCGACCTCTTCATCATAAAAATCAGCAATCTTCTCCAGCATAATATCAAGGGCGCCGGTGGACTCACCGACATTAATCATCTGCACAACCATACTTGGAAACACCCCTGTCTCCTCTAAGGGCTCAGCAATTGTCCGCCCTTCAGTAATACTATCTGCGACCCGAAACACCGCCTGTTCAATAATCTTATTCCCTGCTGTTCGTGCCACAACCGTTAAAGCATCTAAAATAGGCACACCGCTCTGAATCATGGTGCCCAAGGTCCGGGTAAACTTGGCCACCGCAATCCGTCGCAACAAGGTCCCAATAATCGGAGCCTGTAATGAAAATTTATCGATTACAAATTCCCCTTTTTCTGTTGCGTATATCTTCTTAATAATAAATGAAACAACAAAAAGTCCGCCAAAAATAAGATACCAATTACTTTTTGCGAAATTACTTAAATCGACAACAAACTGTGTTAACGCAGGCAAAGCCTCTCCAAAATCAGCAAACATCTTCGAAAAAACCGGCACAACAAAGATAAGAATAACACAGGTAATAATAAATGAGATAGCCACACAAATAACGGGATACGTCATGGCTCCTTTGACCTTCTTCTTGAGCGTCATATTCTTTTCCATAAAGGTTGCCAGCCTCCGTAGAATCGTATCAAGAATACCACCAATCTCCCCTGCTTCCACCATATTACAATACAAGGTGTCAAAAACCTTCGAATGCCGTTTCATGGCGTCAGCAAAGGTTGTGCCTGTCTCAACGTCCATGCGGACTTCTTTCAATATTTTTTTAAATGTTGGATTTTCCTGCTGATTTTGTAAAATTTCTAGACTTTGCACCAGTGGCAAGCCGGCATCAATCATGGTGGACAACTGCCGTGTAAAAATAACAACATCCTTGCCTGTAACTTTCGGTTGAAACAGGGCAATATTTTCAAAGATATCCTTCGGGGCTTCCTTTAACGAACTGATTGTCACACGTGTTTTACGAAGCATTGCCTCTGCAGCGGCTTCAGTCGGAGCCTCTATTTTGCCCTTACGCTTTTCACCGTAAGAATTAACCCCTTTATATAAATAAACTGGCATAGCCTTTCTCTCCAAACTTTTTTAAATCATAACTAAATAAGGTGGTCAGGAAGATTCTATCTCAATGTGTTCAACAAACACAAGAAGAATACAACCTCAACAACCGTCTTCAACCCATTGCCCCATAATGTAACGACGACCGACAAACAGTGCCCAGCTCGGCATTCTCTCCTCTCAATTAAGTATTGACAATGGACTACAGACCATATAAAAGGTACTCTTTTTAATGAACAAGCATAACTCGATTCAAGACAAAACGCCAACTATTTGATA
>JBFFNY010000141.1:0-5288 GCA_041562955.1 Desulfurivibrionaceae bacterium
CGCTGTTTTTATTTTGCTGGATTTTGATTGTTGCAGCTGGGTGTGTCGGACGAACTGGCTCTGTGTCAGGGCCTTTCCTCTCGACCTCTGCTTTTTGTCTTCGCTGTTCCTCTGGTGAAGATATTCTTTTTTATTCCCTCTCGTTGTCTCCCTTTATCCGTAAACTGGAATTGATTTTTCCGAAAAAATATAAAAAGAGAATTCTTGGTTCTCTTTTGTCAATCTTGTTGTTTTGTCGTGGTAATTTGATCTTTACCGTGCGTTTGATGTTGTTGCGGGTAGTGCCTCTTGGAAAAGAGAACTTTGGGTTCCTGTTGTTTTTTTGTTTCCGGCAGGGTTTGGCGTGCTGAATGGAATTTTAAGCATGATTGGCCAAGGATAGTGGCGATGCCGTATTTGTTCCAGCAGCTGTGGAATGTGGCAGCATTGTTGCATGGTTGCAGTGCAGAATGAGATGGGGGCATCACCAGTTATACCAATGGTGATGACTATGGGGTTAACCTTAATGATGGGAGGCGGAATGACATGGAAGGTCAATTGAAGTTACGGTTGTTGGGTGTGGTGTTGTTAGGTGCGAGTCTTGGCTTTACTCTGCAAACAGGCTCGGCCTCAGCGGAAGATTACGATGCCGGGGTGTCGGAACAGTCATATCTGCTGGATGGAGAAGTTCAGGAAGGTGTCGCAGGGTTTGCAGAGGGAGAAGATCAGGAAGGATTTGATGGGGTTATAGAGGGTGAACTCCAGGAAGACCTTGATGGTTTTGTAGAAGGTGAATTTCTGGAAGACGTTGAGGGATTTGGTGAGGGAGAAATTCAGGAAGGTGTTGAGGGTTTTGTAGAGATAGAGGGAAATCCTGCAGAGGATGAGAACCGTTAGTTTTTTTTAAAAAAAGATAATTTACAGCAAGGTGAATATGGCCAGGGGGCACAATCCTTGCGGATAATGAGGAGTTACGAGCTATGGGAACAGCAACAAAATTTTCTGATTTGGATAAAGTCGAACTGGATGGTGGAATGGAGTTCGATAATGATCTTTTTTGTGATGATTATGATGTGGAATATGAACTTTCTACTATTCTTTCCGGTATTTCCGGACAGCAGGGACACGATGATGACTCTGATTGGTAACCAGGTCTTACCAGGGGTCGCATCGGACTGTTCTGGTACCCCTTCGTTGTTTAAACAGGGTGAAATACAAAATTATAAGCATAAGTAGAGGGCGTGATTCGTTGATTTCAAGGCTGGTGAGGGTGCCAATCAATCACGCCGGCGTGTTATTTTAAAAAAATAAAGACAATGTGTGGCTATAATAGAAGTTGTGTGGAAGGCGAAAGAAACGAATTTGACATGAGAAAGAAAATGAATGTAAGTCAGGGGCGCCCCCCTCAAACTGTGCGGCTTCATGATTGTTGGCAATGCGGTGCCGCTCGTACGGTCAAGATCTTTGCGTATCTGGGTCGGGGGGACATTGTCATTTGTCAGCAATGTGGGGCTGGATATCAGATTCACTCGCGACGTCCATTTCGATTGCAGGAGATTGCCCCTTATGATGCGTGATGTTGCAGGATTATCCTTTATAGCGGTTTTTTACGATATCCCCTGGGCGCAGTTGGGAACGGCTATCTTTTGCGGGAGTCTGGTCGGGGTTGAGCGTCAGCTTAGAGGCAAGACGGCTGGCATCCGCACGAGTATTCTTATCTGTCTGGGTACGCAGGTTTTTGTTTATCTGGGGGCTGTTCTGTCTGGAGCGCAGACGGATCCGACCCGGGTGGTGGGACAGGTGGTGACCGGAGTCGGCTTCCTTGGCGCCGGAGTTATTATGGCGAAAGAGGGGGTGGTCAAGGGAATGACCTCTGCCGCTGTTATCTGGATCCTGTCGGCAATCGGTGCAGCCATTGGTCTTGGGTTTATCGCCTTTGCCATTGTTGTAACCTTGATCACGGTATTGACCTTGATCGGTGTCGAGTTTCTTGAGGGCAGTTTTCATAAATTACGACGTGGGGTTCATCATGCCCTGTACAAAGAAGAGGGGCATCGTTCAGACCGGTTTGAGCCGTAAGAACGGCCTGAACGGCTGGCCGCTTTATGGTCAGATTAAGTGGTTATTATGAGTACGTGGCAGAGATGATTGTTGGAACGAACCTCTTGGGGTGACAAGATACCTTCCTGCAGTTGTTGCACATGAGTAACGTTAAACGGAGAAGAATACAGCAATGTTGATGGTCAAAACCTATATGGCTCCTTCCAAAGTTCATGGAATCGGCCTTTATGCCGCCGAGGATATCCCGGCCCATACGATTGTGTGGAAATTCCACGCCTTTGTTGACAAGGTGTTGACAGGGAGTGATTTCTTCAGGATTTGCCAGGGAATTGACACCCCGGCGCTGCACCATATTTTAAGTTCGACCTACAAGAGAAGTGGTCAATATTTTTATCTCACGGATAATGCCCGGTTTATTAATCATTCTGAGGAGGGGAGTAATATCATTTTTGTGGATGATTTCTCAGAAGTGGCCTCGCGCCACATATACCCAGGGGAGGAGATTCTGGAAAATTACTCCCTGTCGTATGATACAAATGATTTTTTCTTTACTGAACATCTTGACCCAGACCCGTACTGCTATATCCAGAGGGAAAGGGAGATCGCTTATGCTTAAGGTAAAGACCTATCTCGATCGTTCCGCGATCCATGGTATTGGCCTTTTTGCAAGTGGGGTGATAGCTCCATCACAGGAGGTCTGGGCCTTTAATCCCAAGGTTGATCTGGTGATTGAACTTGATGCGTGGCAGGAAATGGCCAAGGAATTGGCTGAGTCTTCATTCGAACAGGTTCAGCAGCTGGCGTATAAGGAAGAGGGGAAGATGTATATCTGTGTTGATAATGCCCAGTTTATGAACCATAGCACGACCGCTGCCAATATTGCGAATCTGAAGGACGGCAATATTATGGTTGCAACCCGGGAGATTCTTCCCGGCGAAGAGCTCATCTGTAATTATTTTGAGTTTTGTGATCAGGATGACTCCGGTCTGCAGGCTATGAGGATGGGTGCGGAGTGATCATGCTCTTTGGAGCAGGTCTGCAGCCTCCTCTGGTTGGAGGTGGTTGCAGACCCAACAGGTGAAAAGGGACCTGCTTTTAGCCGAGACGGGACCGGTAGTCTTCATAACTGAAGGTGCGGACGACCTCGACGTCCTTGGTTTCAGGGTCGTAGAGGGCGATGCTCGGCAGCCGAACGCCGTTAAAGGTTGTGGTCTTGACCATGGTGTAATGGCTCATGTCTTCGATCACGAGACGGTCCCCGACCTGCAATGGCTGTGCAAAGGAGTAATCTCCCAGCACGTCCCCGGCCAGACAGGAAACACCGCCGAGGCGATAGGTGAACTCCAGCTCCCCTGCCCGTCCGCCTCCGGCTATCTGCGGCCGATACGGCATTTCCAGCACATCAGGCATGTGACAGCTGACAGAGGTGTCGAGCACGGCAATGGTACCGTTGTTCTCGGTGACATCCAGCACCGTGGTGATGAGTGCCCCGCTGTTAATGGCAATGGCCTCTCCCGGTTCGAGGTAAATCGTTAAACCGTAGGTTGTCTGAAAATGGGTGATCACTTCACAGAGGAGATCCACATCATACCCCGGGTCCGTGATGAGGTGGCCGCCGCCCAGGTTGAGCCACTCCAGATCGGGTAAAAACTCTTTGAACTGGGCTTCAAATTTATCCGCTGTCCGCCTCAGGGCATCGGCCCCTTTTTCACAAAGCGTGTGAAAGTGCAGGCCCGTGATGCCGGCCAAGGATTCGTTGTCAAATTGTTTCCGGGTTATGCCAAGTCTTGAGCCTGGACGACAGGGGTCGTACAGTGCCACTTCCGTTTCAGAATGTTCAGGGTTGACCCGGAGTCCGCAGATGGGTGGCCTTGGGTGTGACTGGACCTGATCCCGAAACCGATGCCATTGTGAGAAGCTGTTGAACACGAGATGGTCGCAATAGTTCAGATGGCTCGTTAAGTCCGTATCGCTGAAGGCCGGCCCGTGGCTGTGCACCTCGCCACCGAGGTCCCTGCCCAGCCGGGCCTCATCAGGAGAGCTCGCGCATACCCCGTGTAGATACCTGTGAATGAGGGGGAAGAGCTGCGGCAGAGCAAACCCTTTCAAGGCTAAAAGGATCTTGCACCCGGTTCTCTCCTGTACCTGCGCCAGAATCTGAAGATTATGTTCAATAGCGCCTTGGTCCACAACAAAACAGGGGGTTGGCACCTGTTTGGGGTCAAAGTCTACAAGATATGATCTTGCCATGGTAATCCGTGTAGGTTTAATTTTTCCATAAAGGGAGCAGGGTCGAGCTGCTCCATGTTGAAGACGCCTTTGCCCTGCCAGCTGCCGTTGAGCATCAGCATGGCGCCGATCATGGCAGGAACGCCCGTTGTGTAGGACACCGCCTGTGCGCCGACCTCCTTGTAGCACGCCTCATGGTCGCAGATATTATAGATGTAATACTGTTTCTCCTTGCCGTCTTTAACCCCTTTGATCAGGCAGCCGATACAGGTGCGGCCATGGGTCAGGGGTCCGAGAGAGCCGGGGTCGGGCAAGACGGCTTTCAGGAATTGCAGGGGGACAATCTTCTGGCCGTTATAGTCAATCGGCTCAATGGAGGTCATGCCTATATTTTGCAGGACCTCAAGATGTTTGAGATAATTGTCGGAAAAGGTCATCCAGAACCGCGCCTTTTTGATGGAGGGAATATGCTTGGTTAAGGACTCCAGCTCCTCATGGTACATCATGTATATTTTCTTGGGACCAATGCCCTCCGGGAAGTCAAAATCCATGGAGGTGGAAAGGGCTGGGGTCTCCTGCCAGTCGCCATTCTCCCAGTGACGGGCCGGGGCGGTCACCTCGCGGATATTAATCTCCGGATTGAAGTTGGTGGCAAAGGGCTGGCCATGCTCACCGGCATTGCAGTCAATGATATCCAGTTCGTGGATCTCGTCAAACTCGGTTTGCAGGGCCCAGGCGGTAAAGACATTGGTGACCCCAGGGTCAAAGCCTGAGCCGAGCAGCGCCATGAGCCCGGCTTTTTTGAACCGCTCCTGGTAGGCCCATTGCCAGTGATATTCAAACTTGGCTTCGTCACGGGGTTCGTAGTTGGCTGTGTCAAGGTAATGGACACCGCACTCCAGACAGGCGTCCATGATGGTCAGGTCCTGATAGGGCAGGGCCACGTTGATGCAGAGCTTGGGTTTGAACTCCTGCATGAGTGCGACGAGCTGGTCCACGTCATCGGCATCGACCTGTGC
>JBFFNY010000142.1:0-5263 GCA_041562955.1 Desulfurivibrionaceae bacterium
AAAGGGGAGGATCAGCATGCCAGAATCATCATCACCCTTACCGAGGCCTGGCATGGAGCAAAAAAGATGTTCACCCTGACCAAACCGACAATGAACAACCAGGGGCAGCTGATCAACCGCAATCACACCATCACGGTTACGATTCCTAAAGGGGTGACAGAAGGTCAAAGAATACGGTTGCGCGGCCAGGGAATGCCGGGCCACGGAACCGGTACCCATGGCGATCTTTATCTCGAAATCTCTCTGGAAAAGCATCCTCTTTTCACCGCGGACAAACGGGATATTCACATGACGCTGCCCGTTACCCCCTGGGAGGCAGCCCTCGGCTCCACGGTGGAATGTCCGACCTTGGGCGGCCCTGTCAACTTAAACATTCCACCCGGCTCGCAAAGCGGTAAGAAGATGCGCTTAAAAAGTCGTGGGTTATGCAGCGCCAGCCATACCGGCGATCAGATTATCACATTGCAGATTGTTATCCCCAAGGCGAAAACAGACAAGGAAAAAGAGATGTACCGGGCAATGGCCAAAGCCATGCCGATGAATCCCCGCCAATCCTTGAAAGGATACTGACATGAAAGATCAACTCTGTATTTACACCTCGATCCTGATTGATGAAAACACCAGCTGCACCCTGCAGGAATTATGTGATTTCTGCAGTCAGTCCCAAGACCTCATTCACGAAATGATTGACGAGGGGATACTGGTTCCAGCCGGGTCCTCACCAAGCCAGTGGCGCTTCGGCCTGCGGGAAATTTATCGGGCCCAGACGGCCCACCGTTTGATTCGGGACCTCAAGGTCAACATGGCCGGTGCCGCTCTGGCCCTGGACCTACTTGAAGAATTGGAGGAATTACGACGAAAGATCTGAGGAGAGTGCAAGAGTCGTTACTCATTGCCACCCCTTGTCTCATTCGTATAACTCAGCTCTACTATTTCTTATTGAAGACGAATTATGTTAGCAGACCTCAACCTATCCCCCATCACCGGCCTCGGCCTTCTTCTCTTCTGCGGCTATTTTTGCGGCCGTCTCGCCGTTTATATGAAATTACCGGCCCTGATCGGCTATCTGACCGCCGGGGTCCTGCTGGGGCCGTCCATCCTGAATATCTTTAGTGCGTCGCAGCTGCACCACCTTGGCTTTATAACCTCTCTTGCTCTGGGATGTATTGCCTTTATCATCGGCTCGGAACTGAAGCTTGCCTCCTTGAAGAAACTGGGCCGCGGGATTGGCATTATCATTCTGGCTGAATCGCTCATGGCCTTTATTCTGGTCGCAGCCGGCATTTATCTTTTAAGCGGAAATATTGCCTTGGCCCTCCTTTTCGGGGCCATGGCTCCGGCCAGTGCCCCGGCCGGTACGGTGGCCGTAATTCAGGAATACAAGGCAAAGGGCGCGCTCACCAAGGCCCTCTATACAGTTGTCGGCTTTGATGACGGGTTTGCTGTTATTATCTTTGGCTTTGCCCTGGCTGCAGCCAAGTTTTTTCTTCTGTCAGGCCCCAATATCGCCTCCGCAGGCATCCTGGCCGAGCTCTGGAAACCATTACGAGAAATCGGCCTGAGTATCGGTTTAGGCGCTGGAATTGGCACCATTTTCTCTCTGATCATTCACAAAACAGCTCAGACCAATAGCAAGCTGATCATTATTTTCTGGGCCGTTTTAACAGGTATCGGACTGGCTGATCGCTGGCACCTGTCATCCATCCTGGTCTGCATGATTTTGGGCTTTGTCTTTGTCAATGTGAGCAAACCCTACCTCACCCAAGATACACGGAAACCACTCCAACAGATGATGGAGTTGATTTTTGTGCTCTTTTTCGGGTTGGCCGGTTTACACCTGAACCTGGCCCTCCTCCCAGATTTGGGCATACTCGGCCTCGTCTATATTATTGCCCGAATCAGCGGTAAGATCATCGGCGTATGGTTTGGAGCACATTTTGGCCACATGGAAGAAAAAATCCGCCGCTACCTGGGGTTTGGCATCCTGTCCCAGGCCGGCGTTGCCATTGGTCTGGCCCTGTTAATTCAGCAGGAACTGGCTCACATACCCGGGGCTGAGCTACTCGGGGCACAGATCCTTTCCACCATCACCTCTACCTCAATCATCTTTGAGATTATCGGTCCGCTTGCTGCAAAATATGGTCTGCACAAGGCCGGAGAAATCACCAGGAGGGCAGTATGACAGCAACGAACCACAAGAGTCTCTCCTCCACGGTGGCAGAATTTATCGAATCAACAGAGCAACGGCAACTTGCCCATGTATCCCCCACTTCAGAACTCAGAGAAATTATTTCCGCCTTTGCCCGCGCGGCACACACGCGGCTTGTCTATGTGATTGATAACGAAAGACATCTATCCGGCGCCATCTCCCTCGGCAACCTGTCCAAACACCTCTTCTTCCATCACTTCGGCAAACCAATAGACAACCTGCATTTGATCAGCATGGCCACATCGGAGACGGCTGCAGACTTCATCGATCGCCCCGTCATCACAGCCCATCTTTCTGAAACCATCGAGCCTGTCCTTGTCCGTATGCTTGCAGCAAATATCAAAGAGATACCCGTGATCAATGATCAGGGCCAATTGGTGGGTGATCTCACCCTAGTGGACATTCTCCATCTCTGCGCCAAGGATCTTCTGCAATGACAGCGCGCACCCATGAAACATACCAGGGGCGAGTGGCCACAGCGAACGGCTCCATTGTGGATGTGATCTTCACCCCGCCGCTGCCGCCCATGCAGTCCCTTCTTGTCATCAAGTCCAAGGATCAGGACCTGATCATGCTTGAAGTCGCAGGCCACGTCTCCGAGACAATCGTTCGCGCCATCGCCCTCACACCGGTTGCAGGATTAAAACGTGACCAACCGGTATCCAGCGACGGCAAGCCCCTTGCCATGCCCGTTGGACAAGCACTCCTTGGCCGCATGCTCAACGTCTTTGGGGATGTTATTGATCAGGGCAAACCCTTAGAAGAAGTTGAATACCGTCCTATCTACGCCACCCCGCCACCGCTCAGCGAGCGTACCGTGACACCGGAGATTATTGAGACCGGGATTAAGGTTATTGATCTTCTGGCCCCTCTGGAAAAGGGCGGCAAGGCCGGCATGTTCGGCGGTGCAGGAGTGGGCAAGACCGTTATCATTACGGAACTCATCAATAACATTGCCGGTCAGCAGGAGGGGGTGAGCCTCTTCTGCGGCATTGGTGAGCGGTGTCGGGAAGCAGAGGAATTATACCGGGAAATGGCGGCCGCCAACGTTCTGGACAAGACCGTCATGGTCTTTGCCCAGATGAATGAACCTTCCGGAGCGAGGTTTAAAATCGGCCACGCAGCCCTCACCGTGGCTGAGTATTTCCGGGATACACAGAAAAAGGATGTACTCCTCCTTATTGACAATATATTCCGTTTCATTCAGGCGGGCAGCGAAGTTTCAGGCCTCATGGGCTATATCCCTTCCCATGTTGGGTATCAGCCGACGCTGGCCACTGAGCTTGCCGAACTTGAAGAGCGGATCTGTTCAACCCGGGGAGGGTCCATTACCTCGGTACAGGCCGTCTATGTCCCGGCGGATGACTTTACAGACCCGGCCGTCTCCCACACCTTTTCTCATCTTTCCGCCTCGGTGGTACTGTCGCGCAAGCGGGCCAGCCAGGGGTTATACCCACCCATGGACCCTCTGGTCTCGTCTTCGAATATGCTCACCCCGGGTATTGTCTCAGACCGCCATTACCAGATCAATCAGCAGGTCCGGAAAACCTTTGCCGAGTATGAAGACCTGAAGGATATCATTGCCATGCTCGGTCTGGAGGAACTTTCTGAAACAGATCGCCGCACCGTGGCCGTGGCCCGGAGGCTTGAACGATTTCTCACCCAGCCCTTTTTCACCACCTCCCGTTTCACCGGCAAAGAGGGACGGTCGGTCAAACTGAGTGACACCCTGGATGGGTGCGCCCGCATCCTTGATGGAGAGTTCCTGGATGTACCGGAAAAAAATCTCTATATGATCGGCGCCATTGATGAGGTAAAAAAATCATGATGGAGGTTACGTTGATCCTGCCCCATAGGATATACTGTCATCATAAGGATGTCACGAAGCTCAAGGCTGAGGGACTCGAGGGCCATTTCACCCTGCTCCCGGCCCATATTGACTATGTCTCCGTGCTGGTGCCCGGAATTATGCAGCTGACCGTTGGTGGTCAGGAACATATTTTCGCACTGGATCACGGCACCCTCGTAAAAACGGGGCATGCAGT
Organism: Desulfurivibrionaceae bacterium; assembly: GCA_041562955.1. Taxonomy (GTDB): domain Bacteria; phylum Desulfobacterota; class Desulfobulbia; order Desulfobulbales; family SURF-16; genus JAJRUT01. The sequence goes on from JBFFNY010000142.1 coordinate 4,255, forward strand.
GCAGATCTCCTGCCGTAATGCGGTTGAGGGTGAGGATATCTCCACATTGTCCCAGATGGTGGATGAAACGTTCAAGGAAATTGACGATATGGAAAAAAAGGCCCGCACGGCTCTTCTTGGTCTGGAATACGGTATTATTCGCCGTTTTTCCGATCTGGGAAAGGAGTAAGAGTCCATGGCAAAAAAGCACCGGGAAGATCTGCCCGACATTATCCATCAGAAAGTCGGCCACCGGTTAAAGTCCGCCAAAGACGGGCGCAACCCGCTGTTCTTCGGCATGGGCATGTTCGGCACTGTGGGCTGGGCCATTGCCGTGCCGACCCTCCTCGGCACCCTTCTTGGCCGTTGGCTCGACACGTTGCACCAGGGGCAATTGTCCTGGACCTTAACCTGTATGTTTATCGGCATGGTCTCCGGATGTGTGGTGGCCTGGCGCTGGGTCACCAAGAAAGGAGGCGAAAACGAATGAACATACCGATGCTGCTGGCCATGGTGTGTGGCGGTGCAATCCTTGGCCTCTTCTCTTTTGGCGGCCTCTGGCTGACCTTGCATAAGCTGACATCAACCAGACGCTGGGTCCTTTGGCTGGGAGTCAGTTTTCTGGTGCGCACCACCATTACGGTTTCCGCATTCTGGTTCCTGGGGGCCAACGATTGGCGCCGGATGCTGGCCCTGCTCACGGGGTTTACCCTCGTCCGGTTTTTAACCGTAAAACGGTGCCATCCGAACCAGGTGGTCTCATCATGAAATTTTCACCGGATCAATATATCCTGCTGGACTGGGGGTGGGGTCAGATCAACGCCACCCTGCTCTGTACCTGGGTCATCATACTGCTCATGGCGGGCGGCAGCCGGTGGATGACTCGACATCTGACCAGTTCCACAACAATCTCATTCCACCAGAATCTACTGGAAGTTTTGATCCAGGGCATGATTGAGCATATTGAAGAAATAACCCATCGTCCACCCCTCCAGTTTTTACCCACTGTGGGCACCCTGTTCCTGTTTAT
>JBFFNY010000143.1:0-5239 GCA_041562955.1 Desulfurivibrionaceae bacterium
AAGCTGAGCCCGCAACCCTCGGTCTACTAATTGGCGGATGGTTACAGGGGACTGCAGGTCAACCTGGGCCCCTGAACGGGTAAGAACTGTTTGAGAATCGACTTCAACGGTCACCGGTACCAGGAAATTATCATTTTCCTCATCAAGACCGAGCTGGACACGTTTTACCGTGCCGACTTTGACCCCAAGAAAAACCACCGGCGCCCCAATCTGGAGCCCTTGGGCTTCGCCATGAAAATACATAACATGCTGGGACTGTTCCGTAAAAAATCGGCCACCGGCGAGCAAAAATACCGTTATCAGCCAAAGGGTAATACCTCCGAGGACAAAGGCCCCAATTAACGTACGATTGACCTGTTTGCTCATACCTCACCCCTGCTTAGAAAATGGCGGACCTTGTCATTACCGTGAGCGAGCGCCATTTTGGGGTTACCTGTCGCGATCATGGTTTGAGTCTCTGCGTCAAGGAAGATAGAGTTGGTGCCAATTCCAAGGATGCTGGCAATTTCATGGGTCACCACCACAATTGTTGTGCCGAGGCTGTCTCGAAGTTCAAGGATGAGATCATCCAGACGGCGGGCGGTCAAAGGGTCAAGGCCTGAAGATGGCTCATCGATAATCAGTATATGCGGATCAAGGGCGATGGCACGGGCCAGCCCCGCTCGTTTTTTCATGCCGCCGCTTAGTTCGGCAGGATAGAACTCTTCGAAACCAGAGAGTCCGACCAGGGCCAGTTTATAGGAGACAATTTCCTCAATCAACCGCTTCGAAAGTTCGGTGAATTCATTGAGGGGCAAGGCAACGTTTTCGGCCAGAGTGAGAGAGCTCCACAGAGCCCCGCCCTGGAACATGATGCCGAGCTGACGTTTTAACCTCTCCTGGTTTTCCGGTTCCGCATTCCAGAAGTCTTCTCCGTTATAGAGCACCGTCCCCTTGGCCGGTTCCTGCAAGCCGGTAAGGGCTCGCATCAGGGTTGTTTTACCGCAGCCGTTCCCACCCATAATCACAAAGATATCTCCCTGATTGACGCTGAAATTAAGATCATGCTGAATAACAAAGCTGCCGTAGGCCATTGTCAGGTCACGAATTTCAACATGCGGAGTCATTGCCGGAACCTCAGATGCCCAATTGATAATAAACGATGGTCATAATCGTTGCTGAGATGGTGATAAGCAGGATTCCGGTTACCACCGCCGAGGTCGCGGCCTCACCAACCGACTCAGCACTATTTCCGCATTGCATGCCGCGCAGGCAACCGGCATAGGCAACCATAGCGCCATACACACTGCCCTTGGAAAGACCGACCAGAAAATGTTTAAGTTCAAGGGCCCGTATGGTTTCGTTATAATATTCGAAAACTCCTATGTCAAAAATGGTGACCGAGACCAGCAATCCTGCCAGCATGCCAACAAAGCTCGCATATAGGGTTAAAAGAGGCACCATCAGGACCAAGGCCATCATGCGTGGAAGAACCAGAAAATCAACAGGCTGGATGCCAAGGGTCTTAAAGGCGTCGATCTCCTCATTAACCTGCATGGTGCCGAGCTGGGCCGCAAAGGCGGCTCCTGTGCGGCCGGCAATGATAATCCCGGTCATCAAGGCCCCCATCTCGCGCACCATTCCGATGGCAACCAGGTCAGCAATAAAGATCTGCGCCCCCACAAGGCGGAGCTGATCGGCACCCAGGTAGGCCAGGATCAGACCGACCAGAAAGGAGATGACCGAGACAATAATGAATGCGCGGGGGCCAACCTCTTCTATCTCCAGCCAAAAATCGCTGAACCGGAATTTGACCCGACCACTCAAGAGACGGATGAAGGATACGGTAATTTCACCCAGGAAATGCAGCATTTTCAAGGCATGTTGAACAAGATCTATTGTTGCGGAACCGAGCTTAAAGAGCATTGTTTCTTTGCCTTGGTGTCGTTCTGAGATCTGTTGAACGGGAACGGCAGAGGCCAAAAGCAGCAGATGCTTAACCCCTGAGGGAAGGTCCTGCTGCTCTGTGGTGATGCCCTGTTTCGCGCAGTGCTTGATCAGGCCGGTGAGAAAGGCGACAAACCCGGAGTCCCAGGCAGAAAGGTCCGTGGTGGAGAGCTCAAGAAAGCAAACCTCCTTGTCCAATGATGATTGGATGATGTCGGAGGAAGGCAAGTTCTGATCCAGGCACCAACGGCCGGAAAAAGAGAGGGCCAAGGTATGACTGTCTTTTCTGGTTATATTAAAAACCATTTTCTCTTATTCATGCTCCATGCCCCTTATCTTGTTTCTTCGGGCCTGAAAGAGCCGCAGAACGGACCTTAAGTGCCCACTCCCTGTGCTGGTGCTTCTCAGCTGCCATCACGCTGTCATAAACAGACACAGCAAAAAGGTACGATCACGCGGTATTGAGCCGTCGCTCTCTCAGAGATATATCTCTTTCCCACCATAATTTTCATGATAGCAAAACGTATTTACGATGTCCAAAAGATATGCGGGAGATCACAATGAACTACGGCAACCGCACCACAGGTTCACATTCTTCCTGAGGAGAAGGAACATACCCGGGTTGAGGGAAACAAAGGTTGGGCGACCCACCCAGGTGTACCGCATCATCGACGTGGCGTTTTTACCAGTCCGCACCCGTGGATGGTTGCTTTTTTAATTTCACCAGATACTACGTTGGGGAAGATACAACATGATATTTCAGAGAAATCCAATGGCAAGTTTTTCAGCAACACTGTAATTTCAAGTTCATCCTGAGTATCCTTATGCAATCGGCACTATCGAGCATGGTTCATACATAAAAACACGACCAACCTGGAATCGCCTGTCTCCCCACGACGTTAACAAGATGCTGTGAAGATATAGCTCAAGGAAACAACGCCTCCTTTAATTTGAACAGAGACTTATGAAAAAAACATCCTCCATTGAAGAAACATGCTGCCGCAACATCAGTCAGTACCTGATGATCCTTCTCCTGCCGCTGGTCATCATCGGTGGTTACTTTTGCCCGAAAATCGGCTTCACCGTGCTGGGCCTCATCACCCTTTTCATGGTCCTTGCCAGCCGCCGTGGCCGTTTTTACTGCGGATGGCTTTGCCCGATGGGGGCCTTTCACGAACGTGTTTTATCAAAAGCAAGTTTCAACCGCCCCATCCCTCTTCTCTTCAAAACACGCTGGTTTCGCTGGACTCTGTTTACCCTCATGATGGGTTTCATGACCTTCCGGCTCATTGCCAACTGGGGTGATGCCATGGGCATCGGCAATGTTTTCCGGACCATGTGGATCATCTCCATGACCCTGGCGATCAGCCTGGGTTTCTATTTCAAGCCGCGGGTCTGGTGTACGATCTGCCCCATGGGATCCTTTCAGGGAATCAGCTCCACCAGCACCTATTTACTGACCGTGGCAGACAGCTGTGTCGGCTGTAAGAAATGTCTGAAGGTATGCCCCATCTCCACCTATCCCGGATCTTTTCGTAAGGAAGACGGCATCGGCCAGGTGCCGTCGGTTGAATGCTTGCGCTGTTCCAACTGTGTGGTAAACTGCCCCAAGAAGTCGTTATCGTTTCAGGACAAACTCCCCCCCGGGTGAATACATGAAAATCACACTCCCCCTTTTGCTCATGCTCCTCATCGGCGGCTGCGGGATAAAACCCGCGCCCCTCGCTCGTCTTGACAACATCAACATCCCGTCAAGCTGGAGCCAGAGCGGCACCATAACCCTGCAGAACGGGTCCTACAGTGAAGCCGCAGCACCGGGGTCGGCCACGCACCGGACCATTCAGACCAGTGCGTATATGGCTCAAGGTCAAATCGATGACCAGGATGTCCTCGCCGCAATCCTGATCACTAACCAGCCGAACGGAAGCGGGCCCTTCTATGATCTCTACCTCTTCAAAGCAAGGGGCGACCAGTTAGTCTATCTCGCCCAAGTCCCGCTGGGCGACCGGATACAGATCAACCGCCTGACCATCACTGACAATATGGTCCAGGTCTCTCTCGCCTCAGACTCCACCGCCCTGGGCCTGTCAGAGGATCCGGATCTGCCCCTCATCAAATCCTTTATCTTTACAGGTCAGCACCTCCGCGAACCCTGCCTGCCTGAGGCCGTCTCCAAGGCAACCGTTCCCCCGCCACCCTCCTTTGCCGGCAAAACCTTTTTCTGGCAAAGCTCCCTTTACGGCAACGACACCCAGGAAGGCCCGAATGAAGCGGCAGCCTACTCCATCACCTTCAATAAAGACTGGACTCTGACAATCCATTCTGACTGTAATGAAACAGGTGGTTTTTTCGGCATCAAGGGGACACAGCTCACCATTCGTCCGAATCTTCCAGCCCGGACGTGCTCCAGTCAATCCTTGAGCCCGGTTTTCCTGCGCGATTTAGGTGATGCTGTCCATTTTCTCTTTCAAGACCAGAACCTGTATCTCGACCTCATTTACGACAGCGGCACCATGATTCTGAGGAATCAGCCGTAAAAGATTAAACACCATCAAGGGACTGCCATGCTTCGCCACATCATACTTGCAACCTGTTTCCTCCTGTACGTCCTTCCCGTTCAAACCTTTGCACGGGATACCACTTTACTCATGCAATCACAAACCGTATATGTGCCGGTATACTCTCACATCTATGGCGGCGCCAAAAATAAGGAAATCCAACTCACCACAACGGTTTCCATCCGCAACACGGATCCCAGGATGCCGCTTGTGATCAATGAAGTGAGCTACTACAACACCCAGGGGCACCTCTTAAAACATTACCTCAGCCAGCCGGAAAAGATTGCACCGCTGGGCACCACCCGATTTATTGTCAAGGAATCGGATACAAGCGGCGGCTCTGGCGCAAATTTCATTGTGAAGTGGCAGGCAGAGGGGAAAATTCATGCCCCCCTGATGGAAGCCATCATGATCAGTACGAGAATGCAGCTGGGAATCTCTTTCACCTCAAGAGGCGTGGTGATTGAAGAACAATAAGGCCACCCTCGGTCCATAAGGTTCACCCATACCCCTTATGCATAAGGGTCTTCTATTCCCAAGGTGGGATGCTATTCGAGCCGGCTCAACCCACGCCCCGCATGGAGGGCGACCATCACGCCATAGCTTTGCCTTGCGGATCCTTTATTTGCAGGAGAAAGCAAGGCCAGGGCATGCAATACCAAGCCCGCAGGCATCGTCTCCCCAATAATTCTAAATACCCCCGCCACACCGACGTACACGGGCAGCATAACACGCCAGTGCTCATGCGGCTTTCA
>JBFFNY010000144.1:0-5221 GCA_041562955.1 Desulfurivibrionaceae bacterium
ATGATAGCTGTCTTCCGCACCTTTATCCGTGGCATCAAAGGAGTAGGCATCCTTCATGATGAACTCACGGCCGCGCATAAGGCCAAAGCGAGGTCGGGCCTCATCACGATATTTGGTCTGAATCTGATAGAGGTTAAGGGGCAGTTGTTTATACGACTGCACATTCATGCGCACCAGATCGGTGATGACCTCTTCATGGGTCGGTCCGAGACAGGATGCACGGTTGTTGCGGTCTGTAAACCGCAGTAATTCTTTGCCGTATTCCTGCCAGCGTCCGGACTCTTCCCATAGACTTGCCGGCTGGACCATGGGCATGAGGAGCTCCTGGGCCCCGGCCTTGTTCATCTCTTCCCTGACGATCTGCTCCACCTTGCGGATAGTGGCAAGGCCGAGGGGCAGGTAGGTGTAGGTGCCTGAGGTCAATTTACGGATAAAACCGGCCCGCAGGAGAAGTTTATGACTCATCACCTCTGCTTCGGCAGGATCTTCTTTCAGGGTGGGGATGAGGAGTTGTGAAAAACGCATATATATATCCTAAAATCGTAAAATTAAAGTGAGTAGACTCAGTTCGGGGCTGAAAGTTCCTTACTCATTGCATCAAGTTCGGCAATAAAGACAGCGTAAAGATCTTTTTCAGGTACTTTTTTAAATACTTTTCCATGTTTGAAGATGATACCGACGCCGTTGCCGCCGGCAAGGCCGATATCCGCTTCTTTAGCTTCCCCCGGGCCGTTAACGATGCAGCCCATAACCGCAATCTTAAGGGGTGTTTCCATCTGCTGGATATGGTGTTCAACTTTTTCTGCCAGATCAAAAAGGTTGATCTGGCAACGCCCACAGGTGGGGCAGCTGATCAGCTCAGGACCGCGTTGTCTGATCTTTAACGACCGCAGGAGCTCATAGCAGACCCGTATCTCTTCGACAGGGTCGCGGGTGAGTGAAATGCGGAAGGTGTCCCCGATGCCCTCGTATAACAATATCCCCAGGGCAACACTGGATTTAACGGTGCCGCCGATCAGCCCGCCCGCCTCGGTTACACCAAGGTGGAGAGGGTAGTCTGTGGCCTTGGAAAGCAGACGGTAGGCGTCAATGGTATTCAGGACATCAGATGATTTTATAGAAATTTTGATATCGGTGAAGCCAAAATCCTCCAGAAGTTTTACATTTCGAAGGCCGCTTTCAACCAGGGCCTCTGGCGTGGGATGTCCATATTTTTTGAGAATGTCTTTTTCAACGGAACCCGAATTGACCCCGACCCGAATCGGAACCTTATGGGCCGTTGCCGCATCCACGACATGCTTTAACTTGTCGTGCCCGCCGATATTGCCCGGGTTGATGCGAATACCCTGGGCACCGTTTTCCATGGCGGCGACAGCGAGACGATGGTCAAAATGAATATCAGCAATGAGCGGGATGGTGATCTGGTTACGAATCGCTTTAAGGGCCAGGGCCGCATCCATATCCAATACTGCAACCCGGATGATTTCACACCCGGCGCTGGTCAGCGCATGGATCTGCGCAACCGTTGCCGTGACATCCCGTGTGTCCGTATTCGTCATGGACTGGACAGCGATAGGGTTATGATTGCCGATCGCAACATTGCCCACTGATATTTCTTTCGTCTGTTTACGTAGGATCATGGTTTTAAAATGCAAAGGTTCACTTGAGATTCTATTAATAGATAGTTCCATAAACTGTTCGGTGACAACTGTAAACCGTAAACTCTGATCTCCCTGTTGAATCTTGCTTGAAAACAAGTATCAGCCTTGCTAGTATGTCTGGCATGAAATTACTCGTCTCTTTGATCGGCATGGTTCTTATTCTTGAGTCCCTGCCCTATGTGGCAGCCCCGGAATCAATGCGGGACTGGTTGAAACAGTTATCTGAAATGGAGCCCGGCGTGTTGCGGGTTCTTGGTCTTGCCGCTCTCGGCAGTGGCTTGATTCTCTGTTATCTCGCCCAAAAAACAAATATGTTTTAACTCCTCTCCTCCTCGCTCCGGACCGCCACTATCTCTATGTTCGACCTGAAATCGTATCAATTCACTTTACCGGAACAGCTCATTGCCCAGACGCCAGCGCAGAAGCGCGATCAGTCCAGGCTTCTGAGCTATAATCGTGCCACTGGCGACCTGACTGATCTGCATTTTTATGATGTGATTCGTTTTTTCAGGGAGGGTGATATTCTTGTCGTCAATGATACGAAAGTTTTTCCTGCTCGGCTGCTTGGCAGAAAGGAGACGGGTGGCAAGGCCGAGTTATTGCTCCTGTCCTATCCGGAAGAAGTGAAAGAGGGGCGGGACGGGTGGCAGTCGGCCACATGTCTGGCGCTTGTGAAAAGCTCTAAGCGCCCTAAGGTCGGGAGCCGCTTGTTCTTTACTGATCGGCTCTATGCCCATGTTACAGATATTCTTGCGGACGGCAAGGTTGCGGTGAATATCATGTATAAGGGTGACCTGTTTGATGTCCTGCAGGAGGCCGGCCAGCTGCCCTTGCCCCCGTATATCGACAGGAGTGCAGGGCAAACCTCTGAAGATCAACAACGTTACCAGACCGTATATGCCCGGAATACCGGTGCGGTTGCCGCCCCCACTGCAGGGCTGCATTTTACCCCGGAACTGTTTTCGGCCCTGCTGGATAAAGGGGTCATTGTTGCTGAAGTAACCCTTCACGTCGGGTATGGGACGTTTTCCCCTGTCCGGGTGGATGATATCCGTGATCATCAGATCCATTCGGAGTTTCTCGCTGTGTCTCAAAAGACGGCGGATCTGGTCAATCGGGCTAAGCAGGAAGGGGGGAGGGTGTGGGCCGTGGGCACCACCAGTGTTCGCTGCCTTGAGTTTGCAGCTGATGATCAGGGGCTGGTTCAGCCCTTTGAGGGGGATTGTAATTTATACATCTACCCGGGCTATCAGTTCAAGGTGGTTGAGAATCTGATTACCAATTTTCACCTGCCGGGCTCATCCCTACTCTTCCTGGTGAGTGCCCTGGTGGGCAAGGATGAGTTGTTTCGTTGTTATGACCATGCCATTGCCGAGGAATACCGTTTTTTCAGCTACGGCGATGCCATGGTGATCACCCTTTAAGTGATTGGGGCGCGTCTTCAAATTTATATCCTCTCTCGCCTTGGGCGAGGGGGGATTTTTTTTGTCCGTGTGAAAACGAAGACGGCCCCCAATGTGTTCACAAAGGGGGCCGTCCTGTTCTGTTCAACCTTGTCTGGCTATGCTGTCACGGGTTTCGCACAGGGGCAGGTGGTCCCCGGAGATTTTGCACAACTCGGTTGGGCTGGGGCTTTGGTTCCCGCGTTGTTTGTCGTGGTGCTGTAGCCGTCGGCATACCATCCGCCACCTTTTAACTGGAAGGACGATTGCGAGATCAGTTTTTTGACTGGTCCAGCGCAGGCTGGGCATTCTCCCAGCGGTGGGGCGGATATGGATTGGGTGACTTCTGTTATGGTCTGGCAGGATTCACATTCAAATTCATAGATAGGCATTGGGATACTCCATAATGATATGCTTGAAGATAGATCTAACAATGTTAATTGTGGTTGTTTTTCATTAATAAGGCCTTATACAATAATGAAGACATAGGGTGCTGTCAATGCAGGGAATCAATTTTCTAATAATGGCACAACTTCTTGTCGATTTTTGGCCTGATGTGCTATCCTGAATAAGGCGGTGTTCTGATCGGTAACAATCTGAAATAGCTTAAGGAAATCAATGTGCAAAAGATAGTTTGTCAGCAGGCGACTGAAGGAATGGTTTTAGCCCGGGATGTCATTACCCCTGAAGGGCGTACGTTATGTGGTCAGGGAACAGAGTTGTCTGAGTCGATGATCGCCCGTTTCGTAAAGATGGAGATTCCGTATATCTCCGTCATGGGCCATCCGGTGCAGGTTGAGGGTGAAAAAACGTTGAAGGAGCAGTTGCAGGATGTTGAAAAGCGTTTCTCGAAGGTGACCCATGTCCCTCCCCTCATGTTTCTGAAAAAGAAAATCATGACCCGGCTTGTCGCCTCAATGCAGGAAGGACGTCCGTCATGATTGATGATAAGAAAGCGGAGTTCAGAAAAGCCCTGCGTGAGGTCAAGAATCTGCCCACCTTGCCCGGCATTGTCTCAAAACTTACACGTATGGCAGAAGATCCGGATACGACCACCGAACAGATGGGCAAGCTCATCAGCAAGGATCATATCCTCTCGGCAAAATTGCTCAAACTGGTTAATTCTGCCTTTTACGGTTTCCCCCAAAAGATCAGTTCCCTATCCTCCGCCATTATCCTGCTCGGTTTCAATGTTATCAAATCCCTGATCATATCCGCATCGATCTTTGAACTGATGGAGTCTTCTGATCTTGAGTTGTGGGAGCATTCCCTGGGGACAGCGGTGGTCGCCAATGTTATGGCCAAACGGCTGGGGATCAGTGATCCTGAAGAGGTGAGCACCGCAGGACTCATTCATGATATTGGCAAGGTCGCCATTAAAATGGAACTTCCGGAGGAGTATGACAAGATCATCAATATTGTTGAAATGAAGCAGATTTCTGTGCGTGAGGCTGAGCTCATGGTCCTTGGTCTTGATCACGCTGAGGTCGGCGGCTGGCTGGCGAAATCGTGGTTTTTACCTAAGAAGCTGGTTGAGCCCATTACCCATCATCACGCCCCCAAACAGGCGGAGGAGGAAACCCTTGCCTGCGCGATTCTGCATTTTAGTGATGTGGTGATTCGAGGTCTGGGCTATGGCCACGGTGCTGATATCTGGGTTCCGCCGCTATCGAAAAAAGCATTCGAAGATCTTGGGGTCGGTGCGGATGACTTTGACGGACTCCTTGATGAGATTGAAGAAAAACTCTGGGACGTGAAGGGGTTCAGTATTGATATTCAGCAGGAACAGGAGCGAGAAGGGTAGTGCAGGGGCATACGAAAGAGCGCATTATGCTCGTGGGTGACGTTCTCCCCAGTCCTGAAACAGGGCTCATGCTCACGGCCTCAGGCTTTCAGCTGCTTTCCTTTACGACCAGTTATGATGCGATCGGCGTCGTTCTTGAGGATCCGCCTGATTTTTTAATCCTGGAGAAAGGCTTTGAAGACGGCGGAGATGTCAATGTGCTGAATGCGGTCAAGGGGTGTTTGCAGAAAACGAATATCCCGGTGCTGCTCGTGGTGGACACGGATAAGGTCTCCGGCCTTGATTGGTCCACTTTTCCTGTTGATGATTTTCTC
>JBFFNY010000145.1:0-5217 GCA_041562955.1 Desulfurivibrionaceae bacterium
CCGGCAATATCCTGGCGATAGAGGCGTGAATCGTAGTGAATTGAGGCGGAAAACGCCTCCACCGAAGCAGCCGTGCCTTCAGTGAACCGCCCGCCCCACATTTTAGTTTCGTTACTCATAGTTTTTTTTTTGAGCCACGGATGGACACGAATAAACACAGATAACGAATCAGTGTGAATCTATGCCCATCCGTGGTTCTCTATTCCTTATTTTCGAGCCAGGGCCCGCATGGTCAGTCGCAGGGCATTCAAACGAATAAACCCTTCGGCATCAGACTGGGTGTACACCTCGTCCTCTTCAAACGTGGCAAAGGATTCCTGATACAGCGAGTTGTCTGATTTACGACCCACAGGAATACAGTTCCCCTTGTATAACTTCATTCTCACCACACCACTCACCGTCTTCTGAGCCTCATCCATAGTTTTCTGCATGAGTTCCATTTCCGGAGAAAACCAGAAGCCGTTATAGATCATCTCGGCATAACGGGGCATCAACGAGTCGCGGATCTTCATCACTTCACGATCCAGGGTGATGGTTTCCAGATCGCGATGGGCCGCACGGAGGATGGTTCCGCCCGGGGTCTCGTACACACCGCGGGACTTCATCCCGACAAAGCGGTTTTCCACCATATCCAAACGGCCGATCGCATTGGCACCACCCAGCTTATTCAGGGCCGTGAGCAGCTCATACGGGGAGAGACGCACGCCGTCAATGGCAACCGGATCACCATTGACAAACTCCATCTCAATATAGGTGGGTTTATCCGGCGCCTTTTCAGGCGACACCGAGAGCTTGAACATGTCTTCAGCAGGCTCGTTCCATGGATCTTCCAGAAGGCCGCCTTCAAAACTGATATGCAGGACATTTTCATCCGAGCTGTACGGGTTCTTCTTGGTGGTGGGCACAGGGATGCCATGCTCCTTGGCATAGGCCACCAGTTTGGTGCGGGAGTTCAAGTCCCAGAAACGCCAGGGGGCTATGATCTTGAGGGAGGGATCAATCCCCAGATACCCAAGTTCAAAACGCACCTGATCATTGCCCTTGCCCGTGGCACCATGGCTGACGGCATCCGCCCCTTCCTGATGGGCAATCCGCACCTGCTCTTTGGCAATGAGCGGTCGCGCCAGGGAGGTCCCGAGCAGATAGGATCCTTCGTAAATGGCATTGGCCCGAAACGCAGGAAAGATATAATCCTTCACGAATTCTTCGCGCAGATCAGAGACGATGACCTTTTCTGCACCGGTGGCCATCCCCTTTTCATGTACCGCGTCCCAATCTTCTGTTTGCCCCACATCAGCGGCGTAAGCCACCACGGGACACCCATACTCTTCACCCAACCACTTCAAGATTACAGAGGTATCAAGACCACCTGAGTAGGCGAGAACAATTTTATTAACACCCTTTGCCATAATTATTTCCTATAGTTGCTCATATGTAACGTTAGCTACAATGTTTTTCCAAAATTGACATATGGATATGCATCTTATTTTCCGCCTGATCCCAGGCCACACATTGCGGCCCCTCAAGCACTTCATCGGTAATCTCTTCATCACGATGCGCCGGCAGACAGTGGAGAACCGTCAAATCCGCTTTACCGCCGGCCAACAGGGCTGCATTGACCTGGTACGGCTGAAAAATACCCAGCCGCGCCTCCGCCTCCGCCTCCTGGCCCATGGAGGCCCACACATCGCAATTGACGACATCCGCATCCTTTATCGCTTCCCGGGGATCGCGCATGACAGTAATGGGCTTCGTGGCTACATCTTGAGCCATTTTCAGAATTTTCGCATCCGGCTCATACCCTGCTGGACAGGCGAGGGTCAGTTTGAAATCCAGCTTCGCCGCCGCCTGAATCCAGGTATTGGCCATATTATTCCCATCACCGATCCAGACAATATGCAGCTCCTCAAGGGGTTGCGCCTTGACCTCCAGCACCGTCATGATATCACTGAGAATCTGACAGGGATGGAAGAGATCCGTCAAGGCGTTGATCACCGGAACCGTGGCATAGGCCGCCAGTTCATCGACAATGGGCTGACCAAAGGTGCGCACCACCAGTGCGTCCACATAGCGTGACATCACGCGGGCCATATCCTTCAGAGGCTCATTCCGGGCAAGCTGGGTATCTTTTGAGGAGAGGTAGATCACCTGACCGCCAAGATTATACATGGCAGACTCAAAAGACACCCTGGTTCTCGTGGATGGTTTTTCGAAAATCATGCCGATGGTTTTACCGGCAAGCTGCTGATGGCGCACCCCATCCTTCGCTTCTTTCTTTAAGGTTAAGGCCCTGTTTATGTAGGCCTGTAGCTCTGACTTATTGAAATCCCCGAGGGATATTAGATGTGTTGTCATGATTCTTTCTTTCGACCGAGCAGGCCTGAGCCCACCCAAATCGGGTTGTATTCAAGTTCAAATTGCCATGTGACACCACCATTCACAAAACGCAAAAAGGGCATCACACCAAATAGGCATGAATACATAAAATCCATTTTTTTTGGAAGTTTTTTCTGATTTTTTACCGAAAAACAGCAGGAAACGACGAGGGAAAAAGCCCGAATCTCAGATTGAGGACATAAAAAAAGCATGGGGCTGAGACCCCATGCTTTTTCGGTAAAACAACTCCCCGAAAACTCCGGCGAGGATCAGATATTCGAGATCACCTCTTCAATGATGGCAACCATCGCGTCAATCTCCTGGACACTCACCAGAAGTGGCGGCGTACAGCGAATCACATTGCCGCCGGCCAGGGTCACCAGAACACCATAGTCAAACAACTGCCGGACGATGGCCGGGGCTTTTTCCGCCACATGCTCCCGCAACACCAGCCCCTGAATCAGTCCGCGACCACGCACCCCCTCGCAGAGCTGGTTGTACTGATCGGCAACCGACTTCAAATTCTTATGCAGATACGCACCGCGCTCTTGCACTGTTTCCAGAAACCCATCACCCAGAAGGATCTTCAACACGGCACAGGCGGCGGCACAGGAGACCGGATTCCCGCCAAAGGTGGTGGCATGGTCCCCGGGAGAAAAGGAGGCGGCGACCTTACTGGTGGTAATCATGGCGCCGATGGGTAAACCGTTGCCAAGGGCCTTGGCGGTGGTGAGGATATCAGGGCGAATGCCGAATTGTTCATAGGCAAACAGACTCCCTGTCCTCCCCATACCCACCTGAATCTCATCAAGAATCAGTAAAATCGAATTCTGATCACAGATTTTGCGGATACCCTGCAGATACTCCTGATCCAGAGGACGAACCCCCCCTTCACCCTGCAACGGCTCAATCAAAACAGCACAGGTCTTCTGGGTGATCAGCTTGGACAGGGCAGCCAGATCGCCAAAAGGGGCATGATAAAAACCAACGGGCAGCGGTTCAAAACCCCGATGGTATTTCCGTTGCCCTGTGGCCGCTAAGGTGGCGAGGGTGCGACCGTGAAAAGACCCTTCCAGGGAAACAACCTCATAACACCCGGGCTCGGCATGTTTCCGCGCAAGCTTAATGGCAGCCTCATTGGCCTCAGCCCCTGAATTGGCAAGGAATACCTTGTCACCAAAGGAGTTGTCCACCAGCATCTTGGCCAGCTCAATCTGCGGCAGCGTATAATACAGGTTTGACACATGGACCAGTTTTTTAGCCTGCTCGACAATGGCCTCAGTCACCACGGGATGACAATGGCCGAGACTGCATACGGCAATACCTGAGGCAAAGTCCAAATACTCATTGCCCTTGGCATCCTTCAACCGACACCCGTCACCTTCCACCATGACAGCAGGAAAACGGCCATAGGTATTAACAAATACCTGATCACTCATGTCCATCAAATCTTTCATGCAATTATCTCCGTCCCAATTCCTTCACGGGTAAAGGTTTCAAGCAACAGGGCATGGGGAATACGGCCGTCAATGATATGGGCCTTGCCGACGCCGCCCTGTATCGTTTTTACACAGCAGCCGATCTTTGGTATCATACCGCCAACGGCAACCCCGGAGTCAATCAGCGACTGAGCCCTCTGGCAGTCCATGGATGAAATAATTTTCTTCGCTTCATCGAGCACGCCTTCAACATCGGTCAACAACACGAGCTTTGAGGCCTTTAATTTCTGAGCAATGGCTCCGGCAACAAGGTCGGCGTTAATATTATACGCAAGTCCTTCCTTGCCAACCCCGACCGGAGCCACTACTGGAATAAAATCCTTTGTGTCCAGGGCAAGCAGGACCTCCGGATTCACATGGGTGACCTCGCCGACCCGGCCGAGATCTATCAGCTCGGGAGGTGCATCAACCACCTCTTTGACAATCTTCATCTTCCGCGCCTGAATGAGATCACCATCACGCCCCGAAAGACCGATGGCGCGGCCGCCGTGGTAATTGATAAGGCCGACAATCTCCTTATTCACCTTGCCCACCAGCACCATCTCAACCACATCCATGGTTTCGCCGTCCGTGACCCGCATGCCATCAACATAATTCGACTGAATATTCATTTTCTGCAGGAACTGATTGATCTGGGGCCCCCCCCCATGTACGATCACCGGATTAATCCCGACATATTTCATCAGGATGATATCCAGGGCAAAATTCCTCTTCAACTCCTCATCAACCATGGCATGGCCGCCATACTTAATAACCACGGTCTTGCCAAAAAACTCTTTAATATAGGGCAAAGACTCGATGAGAATATTCGCCGTTTCACTTCCCTTTCGCATTTGTTTTAGACCTTTCAGTAATTATTCAATTCTCTAACCACATACCCCTTATGCTATCCACCGCTCCACTGCTGCCGTTTCACTTCCCTTTCGCATTTGTTTTAGACCTTTCAGTAATTATTCAATTCTCTAACCACATACCCCTTATGCTATCCACCGTTCCACTGCTGCCGTTTCACTTCCCTTTCGCATTTGTTTTAAACCTTTCATTAATTATTCAACGTTCTAACCACATACACCTACTTAACCGCCGTTCCACTGGTACCGCGACACCGGTCCCCCTGAACAGTACCATAAAATGGCAGAATGAGACAAGAAATGACCCTTTACGCCCCCTAACACCCTGAGAGAGACCGCTCTGTTTCCGGCTGGTCCCAGAGGGATCCACCCTGATAAGTTATACAATTTTGCAGAAAAGTAATTCGATATTTTTTTATCTTGCAATTTAGTTGCCGCCAACTATCTTATTTATGATATC
Organism: Desulfurivibrionaceae bacterium; assembly: GCA_041562955.1. Taxonomy (GTDB): domain Bacteria; phylum Desulfobacterota; class Desulfobulbia; order Desulfobulbales; family SURF-16; genus JAJRUT01. The sequence continues at coordinate 5,187 of JBFFNY010000145.1, forward strand.
TCTTGTTTTCAGACTCGGTTTCACCGGTCCG
>JBFFNY010000146.1:0-5150 GCA_041562955.1 Desulfurivibrionaceae bacterium
CGTCCCAAGGAAGGCCTTGTGTATATTCGTTTTGACCCCAAGAATGGCCATGAGGTCATCACCCTTCTCGAATCCCTATGTCAATCATCACAATTATAAGAAACACGTTATGAAATTCCATGTAGAAACCTTTGGCTGTCAGATGAATGATCGCGATTCGCTGATTATGGCCCAGATTCTTGAACAGGCCGGGTATAGTAAGGGTTCGGCCATCACGGATGCGGATATTATTATTATCAATACCTGTTCCATCCGCGGCAAGGCCGAACAAAAGGCTTACAGCCTCATAGGGTCCCTGCGCAAACATAAGCGTGCAAATCCCAATACTGTCCTGATTGTGACCGGTTGTGTGGCGCAGCAGGAAGGTGAATCCATGGTGTCCCGCATGGATCACGTGGATATGGTTCTCGGCCCTCAGGCCATCTATGGACTCATCCAGCATATTGAAACCGTGAAGAAGACGGGTGAGCCTTTAATCCTGACGGATCAATCCAAGAAATTCGATATTCCGCCCTTTTTGCCGGATCTGCACCATTCCACCCCCCATAAGCGTTTTGTGACCATTATGCAGGGGTGCAATAACTATTGCACCTATTGTATCGTCCCCTTCACCCGTGGTCGCGAGGTCTCCAGGAAGCGCCAGGACATCATCGATGAGGTTGTGCATCTCATCAGTCTCGGCGTCAAGGAGATCACCCTTCTCGGGCAGAATGTGAACTCCTACGGCCTTGATCAACCCCTTGAATCCCGAACCTCGTTCCCGCAGTTGCTGCGTGACGTCGCCGGACTTGAAGGGCTGGTTCGCTTACGTTTCACGACCTCGAACGCAAAGGATCTTTCTCCTGATTTAATGGACTGTTTTAAGGATCTTGATAATCTCTGTCTCCATTTCCATCTGCCCATGCAGTCGGGTTCAGATGAAATATTAGAGCGCATGAATCGTAAATACACCGTTGCCGATTATATAGCCCTGGTGGAGGGTCTTCGACGAGTGGCGCCTGATATTTCCATTACCACGGATGTCATCGTCGGTTTCCCCAATGAAACCGAATCCGACTTCATGGGCACCATGGCTCTCATGGAGCAGGTCCGTTACGACTCCGCCTTTTCCTTCATCTATTCCAACAGGCCCCCTGCCCTGTCTTGTAGTTTTGCCGATGATATAACAAGGGAAGAAAAATCACGCAGGCTGGCTCTCTTTCAGAAACGGCAAAAGGAGATCACTATTGAGCAGCATCAACGCTTTGTCGGCCGTGAGTTTGATTTGATGATTGAAGGCGAGTCTAAGATGGGTCATGGCCAATGGAGCGGCCGTTCCACTCATAATATCATTGTTAATTTCTATTCGGACGCGCAATATAAGCCTGGTGATATGGTTCGAGTTGTTGTTACTGAGGGATTGATGAATTCCTTACGGGCTGAACTGGTTTAAGTAACTGAAAATGATTATTTTTAAAATTTACGCATAGAAATACACTGGGGAGCCATTGTAAATGGGAAAATCAATACAGGAAATATCATTTGTGGAAGCAATTAAACGGTTATTTTCTCGCGCATGTCGGAAGTCGCCGAAGTCATTCCATGGGTCTGAGGATTATTGGATCAGGCGATACGCTGCCAAAGGTAATTCCGGTCATGGCTCATATCAAAAACTTGCAGAATTCAAAGCTGAACTCTTAAATAGTTTTATTCAGCAAGAAAATATCCAGACCGTAATCGAATACGGGTGTGGAGACGGAAACCAACTCAAATTAGCCGAATATCCAGCATATACCGGCTTTGATGTAAGTCCTGCAGCCATAAATTTATGCCAGACCCTCTTTGTTGATGACCCGACAAAACAGTTTAAATTGATTCAAGACCATGCCGGTGAGAAAGCTCAACTGACTCTGTCTCTGGATGTTCTATATCATCTCGTTGAAGATGAGGTCTTTGCTGAATACATGGCCCGGTTATTCGATTCGTCGCAAAAATTTGTTATTATTTACTCAACCAATATGGATACAAATACTGAGGCGCAAGCGCCCCATGTCCGGCACCGGGCATTCAGTCAATGGGTTGATCAACATAAACCTGAATGGCAACTCCTCAAACATATCCCCAATAAATACCCTTTCACTGGTGATATTAAGACGGGTTCTCTGGCTGACTTTTTTATCTACCGCCAACATGCACCGAAGATGGGTGTATCCTCTAATCAACCGAGTGAGCGTGACTAATTATGATTGATTTACACACCCATACTTTGTTTTCAGATGGTGAACTGGTCCCTGCTGAGCACCTGCGTCGTGTAGAGGTGTTAGGGTATGAGGCCATCGCCATTACGGATCATGCTGATTCCTCAAATCTTGATTTCATTATTCCCCGTATAGTCCGGGCGGCTCAGGATTTAAACCGTTATTCTAAGACAAGACTTCTGGTTGGAATTGAGTTGACCCATGTGCCTCCTCCCCTCATCAATGAATTAGCCGTTGCAGCGCGGAAACTCGGTGCTGAGGTTGTCGTGGTGCATGGTGAGACCGTTGTGGAGCCTGTTGCCCCCGGCACTAACAGGGCAGCCCTTGAAAGTGACGAGGTTGACATGTTGGCTCACCCCGGGTTTATAACCGATGCTGAAATGCAGCTTGCTGCTCAAAAAGGCATTTTCGTTGAACTTTCCGGCCGTAAAGGTCACAGTTTGTCCAATGGTCATGTTGCCGCACTGGCCCTGAAGTACGGTGCGAAATTGGCGGTGAATGCCGATGCCCATGGTCCTTCGGATTTTTTATCAATGAACAGGGCCGAGATTGTCGCACGAGGTGCGGGCTTAACCGAGCAACAGTACGCACAGATTCGCCTGAATATGAGCGCGTTTGTGCAAGGGATCAAATAGGTTCAGCTCACTCGGTATGCTCAGTATGGCAATACTGGCGCAGGTGGACCACGGTTTTGGGCCCGATTCCCTGGATCTTTTCCAGGTCTGCCAGGTTCCTGAACGGACCATGGTGATGGCGATAGTCTGTAATCTGTTGCGCTAAGTAGGGGCCGATTCCCGGGATACTGAGCAGCTCCTGCCTGGTGGCCTTGTTTATATCGACGGTTTGTCCGTACAGGAGTGGATGTGCTGAGATATGCTGCTCAAGTTCTGTGGTATGGATTGGCCTTGGTGTCGGCTTCCGGAATGCGGGAGTTTGATTGACAGCGAGAATGACGAATCCGAGGATTATGATGAGGATCATTGCTCGGCTGGAATGGGCTGTCATGTTATCCCGGGATCTGAAGTTTAAATAAAAAAAGCGTATTCAGTTCATGAACTGAATACGCTTTTTTTATTGTTGGGAAAAGAGGTTGCTATTTCTCTTCATCTTTCATCAGCTTGTAGGTGATGGAATCCACCAGGGCCTGCCAGCTGGCCTCAAGGATATCCGTTGAAACACCCACCGTTCCCCATTGATTTTTTTCGTCGCTTGACTCAATAAGAACCCGTACCCGCGCTCCAGTACCATGCTCTGTGGCCAGGACGCGAACCCGGTAGTCGTTCAACCACACATCCTTCAGGTTTGGATAAAAGCGAATCAATGCCTTGCGAAGAGCCTTGTCCAGGGCATTAACAGGACCATCACCCATGGATGCGGTGTGAACCATTTCGCCGCCAACTTCAAGGCGAATGGTCGCTTCGGCCTGCAGATCCTTGTCCGAACCGGTCTTCTGATTTATGACTCGATACCCTTTAAGGTCAAAATAACGTTTCGTGGTCCCTAGGGCCTTGCGCATCAAAAGTTCAAAGGAGGCATCTGCACCCTCAAATTGAAACCCTTGATTCTCCAGTGATTTTAATTCTTTTAAAATCGCCGTTACAACGGGATCTTTCGACTCGAGGTCAATACCGTATTGTTTGGCCTTGTGCAGGACGTTGGAGCGGCCCGACTGGTCAGAGATAAGAATCCGCCGTGCATTGCCGACTTTTTCAGGTTCGATATGTTCATAGGTCAACGGATTCTTCTGCACCGCACTGACATGAATTCCGCCCTTATGAGCAAAGGCTGAAGCCCCTACATAGGGCTGATACCGGTTCGGGGCAAGATTGGCAAGCTCATTGATGTAGCGTGAGGTTTCGCTGAGTTTGGCCAGGTTCTCCTTGGCTTTAAACTCGTACCCCATCTTTAATGCCAAGGCTGGAATGATCGAGGTGAGATTGCCGTTTCCGCAACGTTCGCCATAGCCGTTGATGGTTCCCTGTACCTGGGTTGCGCCGTGAGCGATGCCGATGAGAGAATTCGCAACGGCCGTTTCAGAATCATTATGGGCATGAATTCCAAGCTCGATGGCAATATTCCGGGCTGCAAAATGGGCCTTTACCTTGCCTAAAATTTCAGGGATTTCAGTGGGGAGTGTGCCGCCGTTCGTGTCGCAGAGAATAAGGGCGTCCGCTCCGCCGGCAACGGCCCGGTCAAGAGTCTCAAGCGCGTAGTCTTCACGGGCCTTGAACCCGTCAAAAAAATGTTCAGCATCATAGAATAATTTTTCAACATGGGGTTTAAGGTATCGGAGCGAGTCCTCGATGATAAGCAGATTGTCTTCAAGCTTAATATGCAAGGCCTGCAGGACATGGATATCCCATGATTTTCCGAAGATGGTAATGACAGGCGCACCGGAATCAATAAGTGCATTCAGGTTGACATCTGCTTCAGCACTATTCTTGAAATTTCTGGTGGAGCCGAAGGCTGTAACCTTGGCATGGCGCAACTCGTAGTTCTGTATCTCTTTGAAATACTCCGACGAGGTTATATTTGCGCCAGGCCAACCACCTTCAATATAGTCAATACCAAGTTCGTCGAGCTTAAGCGTAACCCGGATCTTATCTTCAACAGTAAGATTGAAATTTTCAGCTTGAGTGCCGTCACGCAGGGTTGTGTCGTATATTGATATTTGTGTCATAGAACCATCTCTTGGGGCGGCATAATAAATGCCACGGTCTAGTTTTCTTCCTTCGGGGCTGCTTTATCAAGCTCAAACGCATCATGCAGCGAGCGCACGGCAAGCTCGGTGTACTTTTCATCGATGACGCAGGAAACCTTGATTTCAGAGGTGGAAATAAGAGAAATGTTAATCCCTTCCTTGGCAAGAACCTGAAACATGGTTGAGGCAATGGCCGAATGATTCCGCATACC
>JBFFNY010000147.1:0-5117 GCA_041562955.1 Desulfurivibrionaceae bacterium
CCATAACCTGGCTCAAGTATTTTGGCTTTAACACTGAGAAGGGGGATATCATCCCGGGTGAGAACCACATCTTCAAGCTGGGTCCACCCTTCACGGTGAATTGAAATGGTAACCTCTGTGCCTTTTGGACCGCGTAATTTCTTCACGGCGTCCATCAGGGTGATATTCTTGGTGGATTCCCCTTCAATTTTAAGGATCTTGTCGCCAGCCTTGATGCCTCCTTTAAAGGCAGGGGTGTCGTCAATGGGGCTGACAACCGTGAGAATGGAATCCTTCATGGTGATTTCAATGCCAATGCCGGAAAAACTGCCCTGGGTTTCGATTTGGAGTTCTTTGAAATCTTCGGGGCTCATGTAGGAGGAGTGCGGGTCAAGGGACGTGAGCATCCCGTTGATAGCGCCTTCCAGAAGTTTTTTGGAATCAATTTCCTCCACGTAGTTCTGGTCAATCATATGCAGAACAGCGGTGAATGTTTCAAGTTGTTGATAGGTGTCACTGGTCTTGGCCACCACTGCAGCATTTCGGTCGAAAAGCTGTAAGGCCAGAAGGGGAAGGACTAATGCGGTAAGGGCAATAATAATCCGTTTTTTGGTGAATAATTCCGGTTTCATGTAAATCCTTTAATGTAGGGGGATAAGAGTTAAGGCTCGTTTACAGACTACCTTTTTCTTTTTACTGTTTTTGCAGGGTTGCTTCAAGCTCTGGAGAAAAAATAATATAATTTTCGTCAAGCCAGTCCAGCGGGTCAAGAGGTTTTTCCCTTAAGCGGATCTCAAAATGCAGATCCTGCTGCATTGTTGCACGATGTTGTGAGGCGTAGCCCAGCTCATCGCCCTGCTGGACGGTATCCCCTTTTTTGACTGTGATCGTGTTGATACTGCTTGTCAGCGTGTAATACCCGTCTGAGTGACTGATGATCACCAGCTGTCCATACCCCTGCACAAAGCCGGCATGCACCACTTTGCCCTTGAATACCGCGCGAATTTTTGCCTGTGACGCGATTTTGAAATCAATACCAAAATTGAGATCCCCGGTGGAGTTTGCATCACCGGTATAGAGTTTGGTCACGGTTCCTGTAACCGGCGGTGTGAGTTGCTTTTGATGCCCGCCTATGCCGCGCAACCAGGATGGTCTTCTTTTTTTATGCGGCTCAATGGGATAGGTGGCAATCATCCACTCTTCTTTTTCCAGCGTAACCTGCTCGGCTTTCTTTTCAAGTTCTTCAATCTCTTGAATTAACGTTTGAGCCGATTGCTCAAGCTGTTGAGCGGCCTCTTTGTACAGGGATTTCTTGAGCTGTATCTGGGCGATAATCTTTTGCTGCTCCTGTTTTGTTGCCGCGAGAATGCGTTGCTGCTTCTTCGTCTCCTCCATGGCAATTTCCAGACGTTTTGCTTCCTCAATATGGGCCTTGCGTGCCTCGCGCAATTCCGTGAGTTTCACGCGAAAACGCTCGATGAGCTGCTGGTCCTGTCTGAGCATGTGTCTGTAATACTCATGGAAATTAACCAGTTCCGGGAGGGTGGAGGTGGAGAAGGTTATATTGAGAACGCCGATGTCTCCCATACGATAATAGGCTGCCAACCGTTTCTCTGTTTGTGCTGCAAGAACCATTTTTTCAGAATCCGTCGCCTCAAGGGCGGCTTTTTTCTCAAATGTTTTATCCTGTTGCAGTTGCATCTCCTTATACATGGTTACCAGGTGCTCAGAGTCCTCAATAATTCTCTGGTCAATTTCCGTAAGTTCCGTAAGGAGTGCCTGTTCCTCCTGCTTTGATGCCGCAAGGTTTTGTTCCTGCTGTTCAATCCCCTGAGTCAGACGCGAAAGCTGAGCCTTATGCCTGTAGAGATCCTCTTCAGCAATACGAACGGCCTCTTCGAGATCCGAATCATCAAGGTAGTCTGCCCAGGCCATGGGTGTCAGGCAGAGGAGCAGCAAACAGATAAGGGTGGATCGTAATGATTTTGTGAGCATACCCATTCTTATAATTTGAGATATTTACGGATGGAGAGCATACTGCCGCTGGTACAGAGAAGAAGGGACATGGTGAAGATAATGAATATCGTTGAGCCGGGCAGAAAGGAGAGTTCAAAGAGATTCATGAATCCTGGCCCGGAAAAATGAATTTTAATCCACTCATAGAGGAATAAGAGTGCTGCAAGGCCGCTGAGTGTTCCGAAGACCCCCAGGAGAAATCCTTCAATGATGACGGGTCCGCGAATATAGCTGTTGGTGGCGCCGAGAAAACGTAAGATCTCAAGTTCTTCCTGACGGGACTCAAGGGTCAAGCGGATGGTGTAGGAAACCATGAACACGGTGGTCAGAATAAGCAGTGCTCCACTGAGGACAACAATAATACGCAGGAGACTGATAAAATAGCCGAATCGTTCAATCCATTCCTGGCCGTACTGCACCTTGGTTGCCCCCGGGAGACCAGCAAGGTAATCGCTGAACTCTTTAATTCTGGCGAGGGACTTTAAATTTTTGTTGGGGTAAATTTCCACAGAGTAGGGCAGGAATGAGGCGTCAAGCCCTTCCAGGACATCGTTGTCATTGCCCAGTTGTTTTTTTAACCGGGCAAAGGCATCTTCCTGTGAGATAAAGACGATATCTTCAACATCCTCAAAGTTTGTGATTTTTTTCTGAAATTCAGCGCGAAAATTAACCGGCACCTCATCTTCGAGATAGACGATGAGCCGTAACTCGTTGCCAAGGCGACTGGATGCCTTTTGCATGTTCGTATAAATAAGAAAGAAGAAGGAAAAAATAAGAACCGAAAGCATGACTGTAAACAGGGTCATGATCTGGGCAGTCCAGCCATGTTTGGCATTTCGGACAAGCTGGCCTATGGCAAAAGAGATATATTGCATTTGATTTCGGGTGTGAAGAGTTATAGGGAAATTAGAAGTCTAATTTGACCTTGAGCAGTTCCTGTAATTTCCCATTTTCTATATTGATAATTCGGTGATCGGTATTCTGATAGATTTTTTCATCATGGGTGGCAATGAGAAGCGTTGTGCCTGCGTCATGGAGCTTATTCAGAAGCGTCATGACCTTGGCTGTGGAGTCTGAGTCAAGATTTCCGGTGGGCTCATCCGCTAAAAGAAGAACCGGTCTGTTGGCGCAGGCACGGGCGAGGCAGACCCGTTGCTGTTCCCCTCTTGAAAGTTTGTTTGTGGGGGTATGAACTTTGTCGGAAAGGCCGAGTTCGTTCAAAAGTTTCAGGACTCGCTTTTTTATTTTAACGGGGTTCTCGTAGCGCACTTCCATGGCCAGTGCGATGTTTTGGTACACCGTATGTTTCGGGAGTAGTTTGAAGTCCTGATAGGCCACGCCAATTTGTTGACGCATGAGCTGCAGATCTGTGGCGGACAATTTACTGACATCCTTTTTATCCTGTTCGATGATACCCTTGGTCGGATATTCAAGAAAGCAGAGCATTTTAAGGAGGGTGGTTTTTCCTGCACCGCTTGCTCCGGTGAGAAAGACCATTTCCCCGCGACCAATGGCCAGAGAGATGTTGTCTAAGGCCATAATGTTCGGGGGGTACACCTTGGAAACTTTGACAATATCAATAAGTGGGGTTGAGGAGTAGGTATCGTTCATGTGTTTAAAAAAAGTCACTTTTTAGTTGGAAGGGCATAATATAAGGTAACTACTCTGTTTAACGACGTAAAATACTTGATGTGACAAAAAAATGACGAGTTTGCCTCTGGTCTGCTCTGAACTTAGTGTTAAAAAATTTGACACTCGTCTTTGAATTATTATATACCAAATTTTAGGAAGAAAAGAAAATCATTGGGGCTGAGACCCTGTTTTTTCTCAGAAAATGCATGCAAATGTTATTTTAAATCGTCCTTGACTGGGCAGAAAAATGACATGATTTTTTGAGTATCCTTTCTTCCGGGCATGGTTGGTTTTTCAGTCCAGAGAGTAAGTCTTTAATTTTATTATAAAGTTTATCGTAACGTGGTGATCATGGTCAGTTCAAATGCAGCAGAGGTTCTTCCCGTGCAGCCGAAGACAAAAAAGAAGCTAACCTTGGCACTCCATCGTAAAATAGTGGGCAAGAGCGCGCCCATTTGTAAGGTTTTTTCTTTAATAGAACGGGTCTGCGACACGGACGCCACTGTTCTTATACAGGGGGAGTCGGGAACAGGGAAGGAACTTATTGCTCAAGCCTTACATTTTAGTGGAGATCGGGCGAAAAATCCATTTGTGCCGGTGAATTGTGGAGCTATTCCTGCCGAACTGCTCGAAAGTGAATTGTTCGGCCATGAAAAAGGGGCCTTCACCCATGCCATCAGGACCCGTATCGGACGTTTTGAACTGGCTGACAAAGGCACCGTCTTTCTTGATGAAATTGCGGAGATGAGTCCGGTGCTGCAGGTCAAGCTGCTGCGAGTCCTGCAGGAGAAACAGTTTGAGCGGGTGGGTGGGGCGAAAACGATCAAGTCGGATTTCAGGGTCATTGCCGCCACCAACCAGAATCTCGAAGAGGCAGTGAAAAATGGCACCTTTCGGGAAGATCTGTATTATCGGCTCACGGTTATTCCTATTACCTCCCCCCCCCTTCGCGATCGTCAGGGCGATATTCCTCTCTTGTTTGACACGTTTTTAAAGCGGTTTTGTCTGTCCAAAAAACGCGACATCTCAGGTATTTCGCCTGAAGCAATGGCAAAACTGAAAAGTTACAGTTGGCCCGGCAATGTCCGGGAGCTTGAGAATATGGTTGAGCGCATGGTTATTCTGGCCTTGGGTGATGAATTGACCCTGGATGATTTACCGGTACGTTTTCTTGATGTGGAGCCCCAGGCCGACACACCTTCGGTCACGGAGATTCCTGATACAGGGTTTTGTCTGAGTAAGGTTCTTGCTGATTATGAGAAGAAGTTGATCATTCGCGCCTTGGAACAATCAGGTTGGGTGAAGAATCGCGCCGCAAAACTTATTCAGGTCAATCGGACCACTTTATTGGAAAAAATGAAACGGTATGGTGTCTCTAAGCCATCCTGAGGGATGGGTTCTTCTGCTCCTTTGTTCTGGTGGTATTTGACGTTGAAAAGCAAAAAAAAATCTATTCTGCTCCTGGCCTGTCTCTGTATGAGTTGTTGGGC
>JBFFNY010000148.1:0-5107 GCA_041562955.1 Desulfurivibrionaceae bacterium
CACGGAACTGGATATCCTCAGGGAAATTCATACGACTCATTGCAATTTAGCACAGAAACACAACCTCACCCCGGTTGAGCGTGACCTTTTTATTGATTTCCTGACAGCAAACTATGACACCATCAGCGCCGAACACAACTGCACACTGGTCCAATTTCATTTAAAGGTCGAGAATGGCGGCATATCTATCCAGGCCAATCCGGGCACATGGGGCGCCGGAGAGACAACCCAATGACAAAGACAATCACAATCACAAGCGGCAAAGGTGGAGTCGGCAAGACGAATACCAGCCTCAACCTTGCCATCAACCTCGCACAACTGGGCCAGAAGGTCTGCCTCTTTGACGCCGATTTCGGCATGGCAAACATCAACATCCTCCTCGGTCTTCACCCTGCCTACACGATTCATGATGTCATCCTGGGCCAGAAAACCATACAGGAGATCATGATGCATAATGTTTACGGCATTGATATCCTGCCAGGCAGTTCAGGTATTGAATCCATGGCCGACATCAGCCAGTCCGAAGTCGACAGCCTCCTGAACGGCTTCAGCACACTGCCGAACTACGACTATCTCCTCTTTGATACTGCCGCAGGAATCTCCAAGCAGGTCTTATCCTTCTGCTTGGCCGCGACTGAAACCATTTTGGTGATTACCAATGAGCCCACATCCCTTACCGATGCCTATTCCCTCCTGAAAGTACTTACAGCAAACGGATATAAGGGGCTGATCAAGGTGGTGATCAACCGCTGCCAAAATGCCAAAAACGCGAGCCAGACCTATGCCGGTTTCAAGCAAAGTGTCGACACCTTCCTGAAGCGGGAGATTTCCCCCCTTGGACTGATCCTTGAAGACTCCAAAATGGCAGAAGCTATTCGCCTCCAGACACCGGTCACGAGTCACGCCCCCAACGCAAAATCTTCGAAATGCTTTAAGATCATTGCCCAAAAAATTATAGCGGATGAAATCCTGCAGGAAGATGAGTTATCCAGCTTCTGGCAACGCTGTCTGGGCATTATGGCCGGACCAATAAAAATGCTGCCCAAATCCCGTGAAAAAGAGGGGACGGCGCCCCCCTTCAGGGATGAATCCATCATTATTGCCAAAGAAATTGGGCTATTGCGACAATCCATTGAAAAGATTACAAAATGGTTATGTGCAGCACCAAATGGAACCGCAAGTCCCCCCCCTCGGGAAAAGTACGCCACGGCCCCCCCTCACCAACTCGACCTCGAGGCCTTTATGCAGGCGCAACTCCTGGACGAGAAAAACAAGAGATCCGAGACACCATGACCAAGGACAGGATAGACACACTGATTACCACCATTGATACCCTGCCCCCGCTACCGGCCATCAGTTCTGCTGTTATGACCGCGCTGAACGCTGAAGAGGTTTCAATCTATGAAGTCACCGAACTCATTGAGCAAGATGTTGCCCTGGCAACTCAGATTCTTAAGGTGGCAAACTCCCCGGCCTATGGGGCCATCAATACCATCAGCACCATACAGCATGCCATCATGATGCTCGGCACAAAAGAGGTTCACTCACTCCTCCTCGTCTTTGCAGTCCAGAAATTTTTCAGTCAGGAGGCTCAAGATATAGCATTGCGGAAACGGTTCTGGACCCACTCACAGGTATGCAGTTTCACAGCCGTCCTGCTCAACCGCCATTTCAAGTATGGGGCCGCCAGCACCTTTTTTCTCGCAGGACTCATCCATGACATCGGCAAGTTAGTGGTGGACCAATATTTCCACGCAGAATTCCAGGAGATTATCGACTTTATCAAGGAAAACAACTGCACTTACAGTGAGGCTGAAAAAAAAATTCTCGGGGTAACCCATTATCAGATTGGCGCCAAACTCCTCCAGCACTGGTGTTTCCCCAAACAGCTCACCATGCAGATCTTTCTCCACCATGCCCCATGGCAGGACAGTCACTTCACCTCGGGCTCATGGATCATCTTTCTGGCAAATCTGCTCACCAAACTGGCAGGATTCCCCTGCCTTGCCGAAGAAAAACAACTCACGATTCAGGACGTATGCACATCCAAACCCTTTCAGCTCATTAATAAAAATGGTTTTGACATTGATCAAACCCTGCTGGAGAACCTCCTGCTGCAAATCAAGGCTTTTGCCTCGGTGAACGTATAACAATCCACTCCCAAACGCAAAAAGGCCGTTTCCTCAGCAGGAAACGGCCTTTTTTGCGTTTGATGTCCGTGGCTCGAAAACTTATTGTTTCGCGCCGCAGCAACGCTTATACTTCTTGCCACTCTTACATGGGCAGAGGGCATTACGCCCGACCTTATTGGCATTCGCAGCCTGACTCCCGGCCCCGGCCGGACCATCAGTGATATTTTTCAACATCTCTTCCCGCTTGGCCCGTTCCTGCCGTTCCATTTCAGCGATCTCTTCAGGACTTGCCACCTGAATCCGCATGAGGGTGGATATCGTCTGGGTTTTCACGACACCAATCATCTCCTCAAACATGGCGAATCCTTCCTTCTTATATTCATCCAGCGGATTCTTCTGCCCATAGCCACGCAGGCCAATACCCTCGCGGAGATGATCCATACCCAGAAGATGATCCTTCCAATGGTCATCCACCATTTTCAGAAGGATCATACGCTCCAGGTGACGCATCTGCGCCGTACCCACTGCCGCTGTTTTAGCAGTATAGGCATCCCGAACCATTTTCAGAAGTTGATCTTCAAAATCATCAGGCCCGAGATCATCCTTCTCGTCATCGGTCCAGTCGAGAGGTAAACCAAAGGAAGAGGTCACCAGATCACCGATATAGTCCCAGTCCCAATCAAGGGATTGCATTTTGGGATCACAACAGGCGGGCGAGATATCTTCAACCAGATCCTGAATCATATCATCAATGATTTCAGACACATCATCGGAGGCAAGCACCAACCGCCTCTGTTTATAGATCACCTTACGCTGCATATTCATCACATCATCATATTCCAGGAGATGTTTACGAATATCAAAGTTATGCCCCTCAACCTTACGTTGCGCATTCTCAATGGCCTTGGAGATCATGGTATGTTCAATGGGCTCATCCTCTTCCATACCGAGCCGATCCATGATGCCAGAGATCCGGTCAGAACCGAAAATACGCAGCAGATCGTCCTCAAGGGAGAGATAAAACCGTGATGACCCCGGATCACCCTGACGGCCTGAACGACCGCGGAGCTGATTATCAATCCGCCGGGATTCATGGCGACCGGTACCCAGGATATGCAACCCGCCGACCTCCCGCACCCCTTCACCGAGCTTGATATCCGTACCACGGCCTGCCATATTGGTAGCAATCGTCACCGTGCCGTACTGGCCGGCATTGGCGATAATTTCCGCCTCCTTATCATGGTGCTTGGCATTCAGCACCGAATGAGGCACCTTCTCCTTCTTGAGCATGGAGGAGATGAGTTCTGAGATCTCAATATTCACCGTCCCAACCAAAACCGGCTGCCCCTTCTCATGCAGGGACTTAATTTCCCTGACGATCGCCCGATACTTGGCCTTGGCATTCTTGTAAATCACATCGGCGAAATCTTCCCGGATCATTTCCATATGGGTGGGAACAATAACGACATTGAGATTGTAGATTTTCTTGAATTCAGCCGCTTCGGTATCCGCCGTACCGGTCATGCCGGCAAGCTTGTCATACATACGGAAAAAGTTCTGGAAGGTAATGGAGGCCAGGGTCTGATTCTCCCGCTCAACCTTCACCCCTTCCTTTGCCTCCAGGGCCTGATGCAGCCCGTCGGAATAACGGCGTCCCGGCATGGCGCGCCCGGTGAACTCATCAACAATCATCACCTGGCCGTCCTTGACCAGATAATCAATATCGCGGGTGAACAGGGCTGTGGCCTTCAACGCCTGGGTCAGATGATGCAGGGATTCAATACTGCGCGGATCATAGAGATTTTCAACGTCAAAGAGCTTCTCCGCCAGGGCGACACCCTCTTCCGTCAGGGCCAGACTGCGCGCCTTTTCATCAACCGTGTAATGGACATCCTTGTCAAAATGCACCATCAACTCATTCACTGAGGTGTACAGCTCAATGGCAATTTCAGCAGGACCGGAGATAATAAGAGGCGTTCTGGCCTCATCAATCAGAATGGAGTCGACCTCATCGACAATGGCAAAGAAAAAATCGCGCTGGCAGTAGTCCGCAAGCTCAAATTTCATATTGTCACGCAGGTAGTCGAAGCCGAACTCGTTATTCGTGCCGTAGGTGACATCGCAACCGTACGCCTCTTTACGCTGGGCATCATCCATATCATGAATGATCATCCCGGTGGTCATGCCGAGGAATTTATATATTTCACCCATGTCTCTGGCATCGCGGCTCGCCAGATAATCGTTCACCGTAACAACATGGGTCCCCTTCCCAGCCAGCGCTGACAAATACACCGGCAGGGTTGAGGCAAGGGTCTTGCCCTCACCGGTCTTCATCTCCGCAATCTGGCCCTGGAAGAGGACAATGCCGCCAATGAGCTGCACATCATAATGACGCATTCCCGTGACCCGAACCGCCGCCTCACGAACAACAGCAAAGGCTTCAACAAGGAGATCTTCAAGGGTCTCACCGGCTGCGATCCGACCACGGAACTCCGTGGTTTTTGCAGCGAGTTGTTCATCAGTCAACCCCTGCATAGCGGGTTCAAGACGATTAATCTCATCCACCATGGGCTGAATAGACTTTAAAACGCGATCGTTCTTACTACCGAAAACTTTGGTTAATACCTTCCCAAGCATATTTTCTCCTGTGACCAGATCAATCCGGTCTCCTATGACATTTATTTGAACCACAAGATCAGCAACAAGGACAAGCCTTACCCATGCCAAACCATAGCTTCTTCATTGCAATCGGGGAATTTAGGACAATGAATACAGTCAGCCCATACCTTATGGGGTAGATCCTTCTTATCAATGGCGGTAAAGCCCAGCTTCTCAAAAAAACGGGGTTGATAGGTTAAGGTGAAAACCTCAGAAATCTGTAACGCCTTGGCATCTTCGAGACATTGCTCCACCAGGAGCCTGCCGATCCCCTGATTGTGAAAATCAGCCACTACAGCAAGGGATCGAATTTCAGC
>JBFFNY010000149.1:0-5103 GCA_041562955.1 Desulfurivibrionaceae bacterium
ACCAGATCAATGGATTTTTCAGTGGCCGCTTCAGGCTCCTGGGCATGCACCCAGGAACAATGGTCACGAATATTGACCATTTCAAAAAGTGAACGGTTCAGACCCGCATCCTTCAATGTCTCCTGAAAGAGGGGCTCATGGGTCCGTGGTGAACAGGCGGTCATAACAATCCGGTTCAACTTATGTTCCTTGATGCGCGCCTTTAATACTTCCTGGGCGTCCTGAGAACAGGAATAGAGACTTTCAGTGGCATAGACAACATTGCCGAGCTTTCCTGCTTCCGTGGCAACCGAGGCCACATCAACCACAGAGGAGATATTGATACCGCAATGACAGACAAAGACACCGATGCGCACTTCATCATCATCGGCCACAGGAATCTCTGTGGGGTATTCCTTGAGAATAACCCCCTCCCCCCGCTTCGACTGGAGCAAAGACGAGACGAGTGATGCCGCTGCCGAGGATTGGGTCACCGACTCAGGAATATCCTTTGGACCCTGGAAAGCACCGACAACAAAGACACCTTCCTTGCTGGTCTTGAGTGGATCAAATTCTTCAGTCTTACAGAAATCGTAATGATTGAGTTCAAAGCCGGCAATATCCGCAATACCCTTGGCATCCTTAGGGGATTCAAGGCCAACGGCCAGAACTACCATGTCAAAGGCTTCAAAGGAATGTCTGGAGTCCATGGTTGAATAGGTCAACTTAATCTGTTGTCCCCAGTTCATCACATCGGCGACCTTGGCACGGACAAACTTAATACCCATGTTTTCAGCCTTGATCTTGGCCTGATCAAAATCCTTACCCTGGGTGCGGATATCCATATAAAAGATCGTGATCTCACACTCGGGATCATGCTCTTTGGCAACGATGGCTTCCTTGATGGCGTACATGCAGCAGACACCGGAACAATAGCCGTTGTCGCAACCGATATCACGGGATCCCACACATTGAATGAAGGCGAGATTCTTCGGATGACGTCCATCATTGAAACATTTGAGTTCGCCTTCGAACGGACCGGAGGCATTGGTCATTCTCTCAAACTCGATGGAGGTGACCACATCAGGATGCTGACCATAGCCATACTGTTTCAAAACCTCTTCAGAGGTCTTGCCAAATCCGGGAGAAACAATAACAGCGCCGACATTATAGATTTTCTCTTCGGCTTTCTGAGAGAAATCAATGGCCTTCGACTGACAGGTGGGCACGCAGATCTGACAGGTCTCATGCTTCAGGAACAGACAGGCCTCGGGATCGATATAATAGGTTGCCGGCACGGCCTGGGCATAATCAATATGAATCGGACGGGTGATGTCCAATCCCTCATTATACTCATCCGTCATATGCCGCGGACAATATTGGGTACAAAGACCACAGGCTGTACATTTATCCGCGTCAATATAACGGGGACGGAGACGTACCTTGGCCTGGAAATTTCCAGCCTTACCATCAAGGGCAAGAAAGTCAGCATTACTAATGATTTCGATATTTGGAGACCGACCGGCCTCAACTAGCTTAGGCGCCAGGATTCAAAGCGAACAGTCATTAGTCGGAAATGTCTTATCCAACTGGGCCATGGCTCCGCCGATGGCAGGTCCTTTTTCTACGAGATAGACATAAAACCCAAGATCAGTCAGATCCATGGCTGTCTGCAGCCCGGCAATACCACCGCCGACCACCATGACAGAACCAGCTCTGTTTGCCTCGGATGACTTACAGCCCGCACATGCATTCTGTGCTTTTCCCATAACATACTCCGTATTTTTCTATTATGTCTCTGTACAAGGACAGATTTTTTTTAAAACAAGATTAAGTCAAGCACTCAACATTCTTAATCTCTAAATAACTTCGACCTTGATGGCGCAAAGCTTATACTCGGGAGACCGTGACAAACGATCTAAGGCATCCAGAGTTAATAAGTTAACCAGTGTTTCAATATGGTTATATGTCGTAAATATAGTGCCAATCTGACTCTTTTCAGTAATTTTAGCCCTAATTTTAATGGTTCCCCTACGTGAGGTAAGCTTCAACCAATCCAGTTCTTTTATTCCCATGCGTTCTGCATCAACGGGATTAACCTCAGCAAAGGCCTCAGGAGAAATTTCGTCAATCTCAGGGGTCTTACCAGTCATGGAACTAAAGTTATAGCGGGCAAGATCACGACCTGTTGTGAAATACATCGGATACTCTTCATCCGTCGGTTCCACAGGGGCCATATACTCTTCCGGAATAAACAAACCTTTTCCACGAGTAAAGGTTTCAGTATGAAGCACTGGTGTACCAGGATGATCTTCAGTTGGCACAGGCCACTGCAGACCAACTTCTTCAAGACGTTCATAGGTGATACCATTATATTGTGGCAACAACTTACGAAGTTCTTCGAAGACATCTTCAGCAGAATCATAGTGCATCTCGTAACCCATCTTCTTAGAGAGATCACGGAAAATCTGCCAATCAGGACGGGCTTCACCCGGAGGATTGACCGCCTTACGAATTCGCTGCACGCGTCGTTCTGTATTGGAAAAGGTTCCATCTTTTTCAGCAAAGGCAGCTCCTGGCAGCACAACATCTGCCATCTCAGCTGTTTTTGTGAGAAAGAGGTCCTGAACCACAACAAAGTCGCATTTTTCAAGTCCAGCTTGAACATGGCTTATATTAGGATCAGCAACAGCTGGATCTTCACCAAAGATATACAATCCCTTAATGTTACCAGAGATAATATTTTCCCAAACCTCAGTGGCTGGTTTTCCAGGGCGACGTGGTAATTTAACGCCCCACGCATTTTCATAGCGATCAAAGAGCTCAGAGTTATTAAGTCCTGCGTAACCGGGCAGGGTATTAAACAGCGCCCCCATATCACAGGCACCCTGAACATTGTTCTGGCCGCGAAGTGGATTACAACCACCCCCTTCGACACCAACCTTACCGCATAACATGGAAAGATTTGCGATGGACTTAACGCGATCAGTACCTGTTACATAATGGGTGATTCCCATACCATGAAAGATGGCATGACGCCCTTCCGCGGCAAACATGCGAGCTACAGTATAAAGTTGCTCAACAGGAACCGTGGTGAGTTCAGATACATGCTCGGGATTATATTTTTCAACAACCTTTGCAAGATAATCAAAATCCTCTGTCCGATTCTCTACAAATTCCTTATCCCAAAGATCTTCTTTCAGGATAATGTGCATCAAACCATTTAAGAACGCTACATCTGTGCCTGGTTGGATCCGTACCCAGACATCGGCATCATCGGCAAGACGGGTCTTCCGAGGATCAACAACGATGAGTTTAGCTCCACGTTCAATGGCCTGATGAATACGCAGACCAATAGTTGGATGACTGGTATCAGGGTTAGAGCCGATCATCAAAAAGAGATCCGTTTTTGTGGTATCAGCAATGGAGTTAGTCATTGCGCCGCTTCCAAATGTGAGTGCCAAACTGGCAACCGTTGGAGCGTGTCAGAGTCGGGCACAGTGATCGATATTATTCGTGCCGATCGCTGTGCGCATAAACTTTTGCATGAGGTAATTTTCTTCATTACTGGCCCGGGCGCAGCTAAAACCCGCTATGGAGTCAGGGCCGTACATGGATTTCAGGTCAAAGAAATTCTTGGTAATGACATTAAAGGCATCTTCCCATGTAGTTTCAACCAGCTGGCCATGGCGACGGACAAGGGGCTTTGTTAGCCTTTCTTTAGATTGAACGAAGTTATGGGCAAAACGACCTTTGACACAAAGAGCACCATAATTCGGCGCCAGGTGATCTTCTGATGAGACTTCCATCAATGTGTCGCCCTTAACCTTAAGAAGAAGCTGGCAACCAGCACCGCAATAGGGGCAGGTTGACCGTATTTCTTTCATCTTCTCATAGTTCAGCGGAACAATGGATGTCTTCTTGTTCAAGGCGCCGGTTGAGCAATGATCAACACAACTGCCGCAATTCACACAGTTATCATTAAAATTTAAGCTAATACCTGTGGCCAGAAAGTCTTTGTCCACCCCATCTTGTGTGAGCTCAAGGGCATCATAATCACAGGAGTTGACACAACGCATGCAATAAATACATTTGTTAAGATCAACGGTAATGACCGGATGACTCTTATCAACGGGGTATACAGGTTTTGTACCCATTCCCGTCTTAGTAATATTAACATTAAGATCAATATCGAGTTTTTTCAGATCACAGCGGTCAAATGCAGTACACCCGCAGGATAAACACCGATCCGCTTCATTCTTGGCCATCTGTTCAGAAAAACCAAGCTTGACCTCATCAAAATCCTGTACCGCAATCTCTGGTGGACGAGTGGGCATCTTCTCGCGAAGTTTAATACCGATACCGTCAAAATTAGACATGGACACCTTATCAAAGGACTTGCCACGGGTAAAATTGAAACGATTATCCGCAGGATCTTTGGCTTCGCCGGTAATAAAAGAATGAATATTATTGGCAGCCTTGCGAGCTGAAACAACCGTCTGAATAACTGTACGCGTCCCGGAAACACAGTCACCTGCGGCATAAACACCTTCAATAGAGGTCAGGAAATCACGAGGGGATGCATTGATTGTGTTCTTTGGTGATATAGCTAACGTCTTTTCAAGTTCTCCTCCGGTGAAACTGCCGTCACAGGCCATCTGCCCCAGGGAAGAAACAACGGTATCAACCGTAATGGAGGTGTTTGAGTTCGGAATGGCTTCGGGATGACGAGTGCCCCGCTCATCCGGCTCACCTAAACGCATGCGGACCAGATTCAATTTCATCTTGCCGTTATCATCAGATACCTGAACAGGTGAAGCCATGAGCAGAAATTGAATTCCTTCCTTGGTTGCTTCACGAATAACACGCTGATTTGCAGGCATTTCCTCCTGAGCACGATGGAAAATAACAGTTACATTTTCCACACCCTGGCGTAATAAGGAGCGGGCACATTCCATGGCAATATTATTACCACCGACCACTGCGGCAGTCTTGCCGTAGTCATGTTTTGTACCAACAGCAGCATCGTGTAAATACTGAGCCGCATGATGCACACGTGGCAATTGACAGCCCGGCACATCAAGTTTTTGATCAACACCGGCGCCTGTTGCTATGAAAATGGCG
>JBFFNY010000150.1:0-5102 GCA_041562955.1 Desulfurivibrionaceae bacterium
AAAGGAGGTGGCAGGGCCGCTGGCACTGCCTGTGTTGAGGCCGGTGAGCAGGTCAATGACATGGACGGAGTCCAGGTCAAACACCGGCTTCGGCTGACCGCAATACCCCTTCTGCGGGTAATCTCCGGTGATAACGAGAAGGTTGCACAGGCCAATGCGGTCCCACCCATAGAGCAAGCTCTCCATTTTATTGCGGTTTTTATCTTTGCAGGAGAAATGGCTGATGACATCCATGCCAAGCTCCATAATCTCCTGGCCGATGACATCCGGCGCCAGGGTTGCATACCCTCCGGCATTATCCGTGATCGAGACCGCGCAGATTCGTCCGTCCTGCACCATGTTTCGGGCCAGGGCCAGGGCCTTGGCGTGAACCGTGGTGCGGCTTCCCCTCCCCGGCACCAGTTCAAAGGTGAGGGTGAAGTGATCTTTGTCCTCGAGGGACCGCTGGAATGTCGTGGTTTGCATGGTTGATGTCGGCATGGTGAAATAGGATACCCCATGGACCTTTTTTAGTCTGTTAGTTTGTAGACTGGCGGAGGCATACGGGGTATATTTTTACTGTATGATTTCAAGCGTACAGATTGCAATGGCTTAGGAGAAAATAATGGTCGGTGCATTAACCCCGATTTGGCCGAAGGGGGCCCAGGTCTTCCATGATCTGGCAGAGGAGTATGACCGCTGGTTTGACGGGAGTCTGCTTTTTGCTATTGAGCTTGGGGCCTTGCGCGAGCTGATCACCCCTCTCGCTGAACCGCGTATTGAGGTCGGGGTCGGGCCTGGACGGTTTGCCAGGGAACTGGGTGTCTGTGTCGGGATTGATCCCGCCATGGGGGCGCTGGCTCTTGCGGCCAGACGGCTCGACTCGGTGTGTCAGGGGGTCGGTGAACAGCTGCCGCTGCAGACCGGATCGGTGGGGACGGTATTTCTTCTCTTTACCCTGTGTTTTACGGAACAGCCTGAGCTGGTGATTCGCGAGGCCGCCCGGGCCTTGAAACCTGGTGGCCATCTGGTGCTGGGAGTGGTGCCGCGGGAGAGTCCGTGGGGCAAGGAGTTGCGGGCGAAGAGGGAGGCTGGTCACCCGTTCTATCAGCATAGCCGTTTCTATACCATGGACCAGCTTGTTCTCTGGCTCGGTGATGCGGGGTTTGAACTGGTGGAGGAGCGTTCTGCACTGTTTCAGCGCCCGGGTGACGTCACCGGTATGGAATTGTCCCGCCCTGGCCGAAATGGGAACGCCGGGTTTGTGATTCTGGTGGGACGGCAATAAGCGCAGCGGTCCCTTACTCCTGATCTTCTTCAGATGCCGGTGTTGTTTCGCAACCAAGGTTTGAGCGCAGGAGTGCTCCAACGCCAAGCACCAGCGCGACACCGATCATGAGCGGGATCCACGTGGGCTCGGATGGCCGCAGCGGGGGGGAGTCGGGCGGCAGGTCACGTCTGCAGTAGCGGCAGACAATGGCGTTGGCATAGATGGCTTCCTGACAATAGGGACAGCGTTGAGTTTTTTTATCCATGATTGTATGGTGGAGCTGATTTTTTTTATCTGAGATTAAAGGGTTAGCAATAAAAAGGTGCAGCCCAGATACTGTATCGGCCAACCCTGGTGGTGTCAAGTTCTGGAGGATATTTCCGGTAGATATGATTTTCAAATTAGGTGCAGATCTTATATTTCCTCCGGCTGATTTAGCTGAAGAGGACGGGCTGTTAGCGGTGGGGGGTGATTTGTCCGTAGAGCGGCTGCTCCTTGCCTATTCCATGGGGATTTTCCCCTGGTATTCTGAAGGGGATCCGATCCTGTGGTGGTCGCCTGATCCCCGTATGGTTCTCTTTCCAGAGGACTTTCATTGTTCCAGACGTCTGGCCCGCACCCTGCGTCAGCAGAAGTTTAAGGTGACCTTTGATCAGGATTTTCGGGGGGTGATTCAGGCTTGTGCCGGACCACGCCGAGATCATGACGGAACATGGATTGTTGAGGAAATGATCGAGGCCTACTGCGTTCTGCATGAGCAGGGTTGGGCCCATTCGGTTGAGTGTTGGCAGGGGGCGCAACTGGTTGGCGGGTTGTATGGCGTCGCAATCGGCGGTGTCTTCTTCGGAGAATCCATGTTCAGCCGGGTTGCGGATAGTTCAAAGGTGGCCTTTGCCCATTTGGTTGCCAGGGTGAAGGAGGACCGGTTTGACTTGATTGACTGTCAGATGAATACGCCGCACCTGCTGAGTCTCGGAGCCAGGGAGATTTCAGGGGCTGAGTTCTCATCCCTGCTGCAACAGTCGGTTTCCAAGCCGTCACAACGGGGGACGTGGCTGTTGTAATGCGGATTGAGCGGGGGACCCCAGGGAGTGTTGCCGGAGAATGATTGAATCCATAAAAAAAAGCCCGTCTGAAACAAATCAGGCGGGCTTTTTTTTGATTGCGGTGGCGGGGAAAACTCAGCCCATCCAGCCGGTTGACTGATGTGTTGCCCCATCTTTGCCGATGATGAAACACTCCGAGTCCGTACGCGTGTTGATGAAAGCCAGCCCCTTTGTGGGTTGCATGACGAAGACGGAGGTGGACAGGGCGTCCGCATCCATAACCGTGGCTGTTTTGACGGTCACGGAAGAGGATTGGATCGGGGAAACGCCTGTCTTGGCATCAACAATGTGATGGAACATCTTCTCGTTATCGTAGAAAATTTCGTAATTACCTGAGGTGGC
The DNA here is from genome assembly GCA_041562955.1 of Desulfurivibrionaceae bacterium. GTDB lineage: Bacteria > Desulfobacterota > Desulfobulbia > Desulfobulbales > SURF-16 > JAJRUT01. Next base: position 2,698 of record JBFFNY010000150.1, read on the forward strand.
AATGGCTCCATTTGTCATCTGGATGACATTGGGATAGTCTTTCGATTTCTCAGGATCCTGAATGGCAACCGTCCACGGGTTCTCCTTGGCCGCGGAACCGACGGTGCGGATATCGCCGCCGGCATTGATGAGATGATTCTGCAACCCGTTGGCTGACAGAATTTCAGATGCCTTATCTACGATGTACCCTTTGGCAATGCCGTCCAGGGTGATCCCCATGCCCGATTTTTTAAAAGAGATGTTGCCGTTGCTGAAGATCAGATGCTCAGCCCCGATATGGGAGAGTGTGGCCTGCACCTCGGTATCCGAGGGCTTTGAACCGGCAGCAAAAGAGTTCTTGTACAGATCAATAAGCGGCGTAACCGTGATGTCAAAGGCGCCGCCTGTTTGCTCATGGTAGGACAGGGAGCGGGCAACCAGTTCCAGGACCTCAATGGGCGCGTTTTGTACTGATCCGGCCCGGTTCAGCTCGGCCACCGGGGAGGAGGCGTCAAAACGGCTGAGTAATTTGGATAAACGATCAATCTCAGCAAAGGCCAATTCAAAGGCTTCCTGGGCTTGATCCTGCGATGGGTGAATCGCAGTCATGGAGATATAGGTTCCCATGCCAAGCTTTGTTTTTGAGATCTTATACTCTTTCTTGTTGAACCATAATGCTTCGGCAGAGACTGCAGGGAGAAGCGTGGCGGTCGCTGCCCCGAGGCCGAGGAGGCCGGAGCGTTTGAGGAAAGAACGTCTATTTTCATTCATGGTGCTATTCCTATTTGTAAATCTAAAAGATTTCGTGTGGTTAAGAGTTTGATCAGCTTGCCATCTTCAGTCCATCATCACTTCTGGAAAGTACTGCGGGTCCTTTATAGGGCCGGAAAATCTTGCGGGGGCATTTGGCAACGCAGACCATCTCGCATCCCTCTCCGTATTCAATACATTTCGGATGGTCAATCATGATGAGACCACCCTCATGGGTTACGGCCTGAGCCGGGCATTTCTTCACGCAGATCTGGCAGGAAATACAGCCGACTTCACACACCTGCTTGACATTTTTACCAAGATCCTTGGTGGAGCAGGGGACGTGGACGCGGGCCTTCAAGGTCTGCAGGGTTATGATCTGTTTAGGACAGGTCCTGACACAGGTGGAGCAGCTCACGCATTTATCCGGGTTGACCACGGGAAAGTTGTCAACCATGGTAATGGCATCAAAGGGACAGCTTGCCGCGCATTCACCGAGACCGATACAGGCGTACTGGCATTTTGACGGCCCGCCGAAGCCGAGATTGGCCGCAGTGCAGGAGGCAAAGCCGATGTACTCATGTTTATGGCTGACACGCCCTTCGATGCGCGAACAGCGCACCGTGGCAATCATGTCTTCGATGGCGGTCATCTTCTTGCCGGTGAGAATGGCCACTTTCTCGGCAACAGCCTCTTTTCCAGGGTAGCATAGATTGGGCGGGACATCCGGGTCATTCACCACGGCAATGGCATACCCTTCACAGCCAGGATACCCGCAACCACCACATTGAGCGCCGGCGAGGGATTCGAGAACCTCCTCGATCAGCGGATCGGTTTCCACGGCAAATTTATGGGCCGCCAGGGCCAGGCCGATGCCGAAAAAGAGTCCAATGCAGCCGAGGAGGGCAATGCCGCCGATGGCTATTTTTACTAATGCTGGATCCATGTTTATACTCAGAAAAATTAATGTTTAGTGTTTAAAATTAAAACAACTGCAACCCGGAAAACCCGAGGAAGGCCAGGGCAAACTGACCGGCAACAATAAAGGCGATGGGGATGCCTTTAAAGGTGTTGGGGATCTGGGCAAACTCCATGCGTTCACGCACCGAACTCATGAGGTACAGGGCCAGGAGGAAACCTCCACCGGCACCGAGAGACAGCATGAATGATTCCAGGAAATTATATTCATTATCCGCCAGGATCAGTGGAACCGCGATAATAACACAGTTGGCAATGACCAGAACCAGATAGACGCCAAAGGACTGGAACAGGGCAGGGTTTACCTTGCGAAGGACCGTATCCACCGCCTGCACCGTCAGGGAAACCAGGCCAATGAAAATAACAATCTGCAGAAAGTTCAGGTTGAACGGCTTCATGATGTATTGGTAGAAGAACCAACTCATGATGGCACTCACCACCATAACAATGGTGAAGGTCAACCCCATGCCCTTGGCGGTGTCTTTACGTTTTGAGGTGCCGAAGAAGACGCAGAGTCCGAGGTATTTGGTGAAGACAAAATTGTTGATCAGTAATGCTGAAACCAGAATGGAGAAGAGATACCCCCAGTAGGACTTGGCCACCTGAAAGGAAAAGGGCGACGCGTCCTGTTGCAGATTGCTCACCGAGACGACATGGGTCTGCGTCGTGTTGAGGGGCTCACTGAAGATGAGGGTGGC
>JBFFNY010000151.1:0-5101 GCA_041562955.1 Desulfurivibrionaceae bacterium
CGTTCATGAACCGGCCACCTCTCCTGCGCATACAACCAGCATTTGCCGCAGACAGGAATACGTGGCGCGCCAGCGGCTCAGACTGCCAGAAAATATCAATAAAAAAGTTGATATTACGGCAAGTTATAGCAAAACATAAAAAAATTGCACAGCAAACCTATGCCGTGTATAAAAGAATAAGAACATTTACGATGGTGTCGAGATGAGACGTGAGCCTCCTGCCACCTCTCAGCCCAAGGAACCCCAGCCAGACATGCCAGGTATCCCGGGCTCAATCACGCCGAGGCCTTGTCCCGCTCTGAGCCTTAACTGAAACATTTTTTCTCAACGCGGACATGCCGTATCATCGGGCTGATTTCCGCACCTTTTACTCATCCAATCCATCTCTGATCAGAGTGAGGACAACCCCCATATGCAATGGAAACAATTTTTCACCCCGGTCACCTCCATAAACGGCCGTGAGGCCAAACAGCTGGTCGCCGACGAAGGAGCGGACAACGTCACCTTTCTCGATGTCCGGCAGCCGCGGGAATATGAAGCCGCCCACATCCCCGGCACCAAACTCATCCCCATGGGACAGCTGGACGCACGACTGGACGAACTAGACCCGGAAAAGCCTGTGGTGGTGTACTGAGCCATTGGCGGCCGCAGCCGTGTTGCTGCGCAGATGATGGCTGGAAAAGGATTCAAACGCATCTATAACCTCAGCGGCGGCATCAAGGCGTGGCAGAATGAAACCGCCGTCGGCCCGCCGGAACTTGGCCTTGAACTGTTCACCGGGGCAGAAACCCCTGAGCAGACGATAATCATCGGCTATGGTCTTGAGCAGGGATTGCGGGAATTTTATCTTGAAATGGCAAGCCAGGTTTCAGCTCTCGGCTCAAAGGGTCTGTTGACCAGGCTTGCCGACATTGAAATTATCCACCAGAAACAGCTTGTTGCTCTCTACAAGAAGGTCTCCGGCACAGAACTCTCCATCAGCGATTTTGAAACAACACGTGTGCAGCCGGCCATGGAGGGCGGCTTGTCCACGACGGAATATCTGCAGCGCTTCAACCCTGATCTCGAACAGGAACAGGATATCCTGGGGCTGGCCATGTCCATTGAGGGGCAGGCCCTCGACCTGTACGAACGCGGAGCAGATCAGGCAACCGACACCGCCATCCGGGACGTCCTGAAACAGATCGCCCGAGAAGAGCGGTCCCATATCGCACAACTGGCAAAACATATTGATGAGATGGCGTAACCCTGCGCCATGCAACCCGTTCCCCTCCGAACAATCAGCCCTGAAAGGATGACATTATGACACCAAAACGACTGGTCCTCATCGGCGGCGGTCACGCCCATATGGTGACCCTGGCCAACCTGCACCATTTCACCGAAAAAGGGTATGCGGTGACGGTCATCCAACCCTCGGACTACCATTATTATTCAGGCATGGGGCCCGGGATGCTGGGCGGCACCTACCATCCGGATGATATCCGTTTTGCGACCCGCAAGGTGGTCGAACGCAAGGGAGGGCGGTTCATCAAGGACAAGGCTGTGACCATTGACCCGGATTCCCAGATTGTCTATCTGCAGGATTCTCAGGAAGAGATCGAGTATGATGTCCTCTCCTGCAATGCCGGCTCCTATGTCCCCAGGGACACCATATCGGCAGAAAGTCCGGCCATCTTCACCGCAAAACCCATTGAAAGCCTGCTGCAGGCCCAGAAAAAAATTCTCTCCCTCAGTGCAGACAAGCCCATCCACGTCGCCGTTGTCGGCGGCGGCCCGTCATCCATTGAGATCGCGGGGAATGTCCAGCAGCTGGGCAAATGGAACGATATCCATGAACCCAGGATTACGATCTATGCCGGCCGGTCCCTCCTTGCCGGTAAACCGGAGAAAATCGGCAGACTGGCCCGGACATCACTCACCAGACGGGGCGTCCGGATTGTTGAAGGCACCTATGTTGAAACGATTGAGCCGGGCAGAATAACCCTGAAAGACGGGACCAGTCACCCGGCCGACATTATCTTCCCGGCCGTCGGCGTCACCCCCTCGCCCATCTTTGCTAAGTCGGGTCTCCCGGTCGGCCCGGATGGAGGGTTGCTGGTGAATCATCAGCTCCAGTCCACCAAATATCCCAACATCTTTGGCGGAGGCGACTGTATTTATTTCAAGCCCCAGCCCCTGGACAAGGTCGGCGTCTATGCGGTCCGGCAGAACCCGGTACTCTACCATAACCTCATGGCAAGTCTTGAAGATGAGGAACTGCAGAGTTTTGAACCGGGCGGCTCCTATCTGCTGATCTATAATCTCGGAAATAATGAAGGGATTTTCTGCAAATGGTTCTTGATCTTCGGCGGCGGTCTGGCCTTCAAGATCAAGGATTATATCGACAGGAAATTCATCACAGCCTTTCAGGCCATGGAAAGGTGAGACGGACGGCGCGAATTTCTCAGCCACCAGTGAACCCAGCACTGCATAGCTGGAATTCGAAGGTGCAGCCTGAATTATGTACCCGCAGGCGGACAGCAAGAGATCACACCACCTTTGCGTACACAATTTTATCATCCCCGTCCGCGTAGAAGTCGGGAAGCCTGCAGACCGGTTCGTAACCGAGCCGTTCATAGAAGGCGCAGGCCCCACTGTTCAGGCCGGAGGTATCAATATACACGTGCATCCCCTCATCAAGCCGCTCTGCCATCCCCCCCATGAGCAGCCTCCCGACACCCCGTCGTGACGACGCCGGCGACACCGCGATCAGGTAGACATCCCAACGCCCTGCAGCAAGGGGGATGGCCCCGTAGCAGATGAAACCGCACAGCTCCTGTTTGCGGTCAACCGCCACCAGGATCTCATACCCGTTGTTGCCGGAGGGCAGCCCGTCATGAATAATCTCCCGGGCCAGTTCCTTGTCCTCGGCATGAAAGGCATCAATAGTACCAACAAGACGCAGCAGCTGGTGCTGATCCGCGCTGACACCGGAACGAATCGTGATCATGGGTCGGCTCATGAATTAAAAGTTGCGCAGATCGGCACCGCGCCTCCTGCATCGGAAAAATCAGTCATCATGACCAATCTGATCGATAAGCCGCTGCAGCCGCACCCGGGCAACATCGACATCCGCCAGAGAGCCAAAACCCTTGACCTCCTCAGGACGATCCGGATTAAAACCGCTCCGCATGGGATGACGAAGCAGGAGCGCCCCCACAAAGGCGCGCTCCTCCATGTCAGCGATTTCATACGACTGCTCGGCATCCTCAAGCTCATACCAGGCCTTGAACCGGGGTTCGGCCAACGCCTTGCGTGCCATGCGCTGCAACGCCTCGGTCGCGCTGAAACCGTGGCGAAAGAGGTCACGGACAGGCCAGACTTCAAGCAGAGCAGCGACCTTGGCCACTGCTTCCGGGCCATCCAGCGGACCATCCGCATCCTCCTTCACCAGGAGGGATTCCAACCCCAGACAGATGGTGTCCCGCACCCGCTCGGCAATATCGGTGATCTGCTCTATGTCCCGGGTTCGTTCCCCATAGGCCATGATCGCACTATTAATCGTCCACCCCATCTCCTGCTCCAGACGGGCAAGACATTCCGGATCCGTAATCCGCGCCAGTCCCTGCTGGAGCAGCGAGGTTTCAATGAAGGAACCGGCATAGACGGCAGGCAGACGGGACAGGTCGCTGGCGATCAAGTTCTGCGGCCTGGACGGCGGGGTTGGTGATGGAGTGGAGAAGAGGAGTGCGGCGTCATCCGGAGTGACAAAGCCGATGTCCTCCATGCGGCTGTTGCGAAAACGCAGCGCCTCCTCTTCAATCTGGGTCAACAGCTCCACCCGCACCTCACTCAGGAGTTGATGGGTCTGGTTCAAGTCATACTGATACAGGGCATCCAGGACACCGAAGGGATGAATATGCAGGACCAGATCGGTCTTCAACTCCAGGAGGTAGAATCCATCCGGGGTCATGGCGCGGAGCGGCGGATCCTCATCCTCCTCATCCTGCGGCGGCACCTCATCCGTATCCGGGTCATACACCGTGACGGTCTGGGCCAGATAGAGGAGCTGCACCACATAGTCCAGGGAGAAAAAAGCCCTGGCCAGTTCTTCCGGACCGGCCAGGGCAAAGGCCGTCAGCCATTCATCGAGACTGTCGGCATTAAAGTCATAGCGACTCCAGCAGTCCAGATCCACACAGGCTTCCAATTGTTCATCACTGAGCTGCAGCAGGATGGGCAACGACTGGCCCAAACCGAGTTCCCTGACAATATAATAGGCCTCCAACGGCTCAAGCAGCGCCACCTCGTCGGCCAGGTCGGCGGAAACCAATAACCGCTCACCCCGGCGGGCCAGGGCACGACCGAGGTCGGCACGAAAGGGTGTTAATTCAATAATCTTGTCGTTGGTCATATTCTCTTGCTGGTGAGGGGATGGGCGAAACATCTCGCCAGAATAACGCTTATTTACCATACCGGGCCAGATCTATCCCTGTCTAATTTTTAGATTCCTGATTTGGGTTGGATAAACCCGAGCCAGATCGTCCCGGGTTTCCACTTGGACACACCGCATTTCCAGGACAGGACCTGCTTCTGCCTCATTTTCCCCGCTTTGGCCAGGGATAGTGCACCGGAGGGGTTCAGAAAACATTGTCTTTTCCTCTCCGAATAAAAAATGATACGCTAACCTGACACACGGATACGAGCCGACAGTCTGATATTATTTTCTTTGCAGAGGACGATGATGGAATTTTTTCTGATGGGGGCACAGATCTTCGGCGGCCTGGCCCTGTTCATGTTCAGTATCGGCCAGCTCAGCACCACCCTGAAAAAAATTGCCAGTGTCCGGATCAAAAACCTCCTGCAGAAGGCCACAACAAATCCGCTCAAAGGTGCCCTGCTGGGAACCCTGGCGACCTTTCTAGTGCAGAGCTCAAGCGTTACCGTCCTCCTCCTGCTCGGCTTTGTCAATGCCGGCATCATGAATCTGCGCCAGGCCATCTTTGTCCTGTTAGGTTCTGGGATAGGAACCACTATTACCGCCCAGATCGTTGCCTTCAAGGTCAAGATGTTCTTTTACCCCCTGATGATTGTTGGCTTTGGCCTTAAAAACCTCTGTTCA
>JBFFNY010000152.1:0-4930 GCA_041562955.1 Desulfurivibrionaceae bacterium
CCAGGACATTGCGTCGCGCGACCTCACGGGCATAGGCCATTGACGCCCCGATGAGCCCGGCCTTGGCAGCCGAATAATTGACCTGACCCGACTGCCCTGTTTCACCGGATACGGAAGCAATGGCGATCACCCGCCCCTCCCGACCAAAGAGCATAGTTCTGGCTAGCACCCGGGTCAGATGAAAATATCCGGTAAGATGTACGCCAATCACCTGATCCCATTGTTCACGGGTCATCGTCGCCACCAGGGTGTCACGGGTTATACCGGCATTATGCACCAACCCATACACCTTATGTTCAACCAGAAGCGGCTCAATGGCAAGGTTCACCTGCTGTTCATCGGCAACGTCAAAGGGCAGTAACCGGCAACGTCCGCCGCTCTCTACTATTTCAGTCTGAACCTGTTCCGCGGCTTCGTGATCGGATCGATAATTAAGCCATACCTCGTATTCCGGGGCTATTCTTTTGGCAATGGCAGCACCGATACCGCGACTTGCCCCTGTTACCAGCACTATTTTTTTCTTATTTTTCACATCAAACCCTTCAAAACATTATTGATCAGAGGCAAGTGCCTGTTGCAACCCCGCCATCTCGTTATTAAATGCTTCAGCCAGAATATCCGCAATATTCCAGGCGATCACATGTTTCCCGTCACGGCCGCGACTCACGTTATACACCGTATAAAACTTATCCTCCCGAACGCCTTTGAGATCGGTCTGCCAGACCACGTCCCCTGTTTTTCTTTCTATAAGGGTGACACCGATATGATACTCAACATTGAACGAGACATAGGGCAGGCCGAGAATACGGATCAGCCAGGCATAAATACTGGAGCCGTAATAATAGCCGGTCTCACTCACCGTGGTCTGGAGCAGCACACCCCTTAAAACATAATCCGTTTCAGCACCCGGTTCTTTATGCAGGTCGACAACACGGTTAAAGATGGAAGAACGGTCTAGAACATGGACACAGGCCTTGGTTGTCGCCCGGTCGAGAGGTTTGGAGTCATAATAGGAAAAAGGGGTATAGGTTTCCGGAATATCAGTACTGATTTCAATCCAAAGCATACCCGGGATCAAACCCTTCCACTTTGCATTATCACTGCCATGCCGGTCAGGTCGATCATCAACAAAAGGGGTCACACCGACCGACTTATGCAGCTGGTGCTGCGCTGTGACAATAGCCATTTCCGGGGTTGGAGCCAGCGACAGGTCCAGGGATTGGGCCGTACACCCTGACAAAAAGAAGAGGAGCCCATAACAGAGCAGCGCGACATGACGATTCATCTGCAGCGACGAAATTATTTGGTCCATACGCATTCCTAAACCTCCCTTTTTTTACCTTTCAAATTAAGAGTTCCTGGTTTACTATTACACCCCAACCAAAGAGTAGACATACCCTTAATTTTATGACGATTCACTATAAATTCCGTCTCTCTCAACATTACACACTTCGCACCCCAATTTACCACTATTCATGTCTAAATCCCTCAAAACCCCTCACCACATTATTACTGTAGACTCCACGCTTCGTGATGGCGAACAGGCCGCAGGGGTATACTTTACCAAGAACGAAAAACTTCGTATTGCCACCGCCCTGAGTGAGGCAGGGGTGACGATTTTAGATGCAGGGTTTCCCATTGTTTCCCATGAAGAGCGTGAATCATTCAAAGCCGTGGCCCAGGCGGGATTACAGGCCAAGGTTTTTGCAACCGTCCGCCCCGACATAGACGAGATCGACACCGCCAAACAGCTCGGGGCCCAGGGCATTTTCCTTTTTTTCCCAATTTCAAAAATTCTAAGCGGCCTCATCCGGGCCATGTCTGTGGCTCAATTTCAGGACATCATTATTCGTGGCGTCACCCATGCCCTGTCCCTGGATCTTGAGGTGATGGTGGTGCTGGAGGATGCCGGTCGAGCCGGCGCCGGGGCTGAAGAAGAGACCATCGCCAGATTACAAGAAATCGGTGTCTCGTCCTTCATTATTGCTGAAAGCGTCGGTGCGCTGACGCCGTGGTCCATGCAGCAGAAGGTCAGAGATCTGGTGACGAAATTCCCCGCCCTGCATTTTGGTATTCATTGCCATGATGATTACGGTCTGGCCACGGCCAATTCACTGGCCGCGCTCGAGGCCGGCGCTCTTTATTTTTCCGGGACAGTCAACTCCATCGGTGAACGGGCCGGCAATGCCTCCCTTGAGGAAGTCGCGGTGGGCACAGAGAACCTCCTCGGCTTGACCATTGATATTGACACCAGCAAACTGGTCGGCCTCTGCCGCCTTGTTGAAGAAGTTTCGGGCGTGGTTATTCCGCCCATCCAACCGATATCAGGTTCAAACACCTTTAAATGTGAATCCGGTCTCCATGCCCGGGCCCTGCTGCGCCAAAAGGGGAGCTACGAACCGTTTGCCCCGGAGCAGGTCGGACAAACCCGGTCCTTTGCCCTGGGGAAACATACCGGGATGGAGTATCTCCATTTTCTTCTCGAACAAAAAGGTCTTGACCTGAGTGACCAGCAAAAAATCCAGCTCCTCAAACGGATCAAAGGGTATCAGGAAGCAAACAAGGGGGGGGACATTCTACAATTCATCACCCATTGCCGTGAATTTTACAAGTCCCATGCCGGGCTGTCTGACGAGCTGCTGCAAACCATGATTGACGGAGTGATGGATGTCGCAGACGCTCATTGAAAAGATTCTTGGACGCCACACCATAGGCCGTGAAGGTGATCACCGCCTCATTGCCTACGACCATCTGCTTCTCCACGATGCAACCGGCGCCTTACTCATTGAACCATTCCAAAAACTCGGCAGGGTTCTGGCCCATCCGGAACGCATCCTTGCCGCAGCCGATCATTTTGTCCCGCCGGCCACTGCAGAACGGGCTGAAATACTGCAACAGTACCTGGATTTCACCAAGGAGCTTGCCGGTATTCGCAGGAAACCTTTTTCAGGCATCTGTCATCAGATCCTGATTGAAGACCCCCTGGTCGGGCCAGGGCAATTCATCATCGGTGCGGACTCCCATACCATTACCGCCGGAGGACTCGGCTCCCTGGCCTGTGGACTCGGTTCAACCGACATCCTGTTTTCCATGGTCACCGGTTTCACCTGGCTTGCCACCCCGCCCGTTGTCAAGATTACGCTGACAGGTCAGACAGGTCCACATATCCGCGGCAAGGACTTCGCCTTGGAAATACTCCGACAGATCGGCACCACAACCTACCCCGATTACGGGTTTGAATGTTTTGATGCAACCCCGTCGAAGCTCAGCATGGATTCACGTTTCTCCCTCGCCTGCATGGGGGCTGAAATGGGGGCTTCGTTTTTCACCATCGTACCGGACGAGCTCACCGCTACATTCCTGGAGAATAAAGCGTGTAGTATACCGCCCGTCTATCCGGACGAGAACGCTCACTATGATGCAGAACTATCCATTACGGCTCCGCCAGAGCCCCTTGTCTCCATTCCCCCAGCACCATGGTGTGTTGAAAAGGTGTCAGCCCTCTCCCATATCCCCATTCATCAGGCCTTTGTGGGGTCCTGCACCGGCGGCAGACTTGAGGACATCGCGGACACCGCGTCCATCATCCGCGGGAAAAGGGTGGCGGAACATGTGCGGCTGGTCGTGATCCCCGCCTCAAACGAGGTGTATCTTGCCGCCCTGGAACAGGGGTACATCGGCGACATCATCAGGGGGGGCGGCATTGTCGATGCCCCGTCATGCGGCCCCTGCGGCGGGATCGACAAGGGAATCATCGGCAAGGGTCAGAATATGATTGCCTCATCCAATAGAAATTTCCCCGGCAGAACCGGGCCGGGCGACACCTATCTCGCCTCCGCCCTTGTCACGGCGGCAAGTGCCCTCACCGGCTATATCACCCATCCCCGGGAGGTCATCTCATGACAACCTTTGCTTATGTCGTCGGCGATAATATTTCAACGGATCTCATTCACCCGCCCAATTTCTTCAGCCTGGACAAGTCGTTGCGGCAACAGGGATTGCTCTACGGCTATAATCAGGAGTGGGCCCGGACCATTGAACCGGGTTCAATGATTATCGGCGGCGAGAATTTTGGCTGCGGTTCTTCACGGGAAGTCACCGCCCGTGTCTTTGCGGATCGCGGGATCAAACTGGTCTGTGCCAAGAGTTTTGCCCGCATTTTTTACCGGAATATGGTCAATCTCGGTATTCCGATATGTACGATTATAAGCGAGATACCCTGGGAGGAAGGCAGGCGTATTGCTGTTTCTGAATCCGAGGACGGGAGCCGCTTAGTAGATGAGACCGGGGCCTTTATTCTCCTGAAGCAACCGTCCAGTTTTGCCCGGACCATCATCGATCACGGCGGTCTACTCAACAGTATTGATCATCTTTTCCAGATCCCAGCCGATGCATAAGTCGACGCCTCCACCCTTCCCCTGGTCAGGAACGCATCCCTGGGATGTGGACATCCTTGTCATCGGCGGCGGCCCGGCAGGCCTTGCCGCCGTAACCCGACTGCGGTGGATGAAGAGCTGCAGCCCAACCCCGCTCGCCGTTGCTCTGGTCAACTCCGGCCCCATCGGCGGCCTTGCCCGGCTGGGCAACTCCATTCTCACCGGTCCTGCCCTTGCCTTTCCCGCCGGGGAACTGGTGCACCGACTGGAACAGGATCTTGAGTCCTACCCGGCCCCGGTCATGGACCAGAGGGTAGTGCAGGTAACGAAAACAGATGATCTCTTCACTACAACCATGGAGGATGGATCCGTCATCACCAGCATCAGTGTCATTCTGGCCTGCGGCATGCTCGACCTGCGCAATATCCACCAGTTCTGGCAGAAAGGGGTGACCGCCACCTTCGGCAATCGGGCCAATATCCGGGCCATTCTCAAACGTGAACTTAAGGCGCACCGTAATCCGGTTATTCTCGGCGGGCCGCATCTTCTGCAGC
>JBFFNY010000153.1:0-4930 GCA_041562955.1 Desulfurivibrionaceae bacterium
GGTTTGGAGTTAAATCAGGGAATACATATAGGCCGCATAAGCACAGAGAAGACAGAATCCTGTCAGACGTGAGATTTCATGTCTGAAATAAAGAATGGGGACTAAGATCGCGGTAAACAGGAACATGACCGGGACATCCCGGAGGAGCAGGCTCGGTTCAAGTTTAAAGGGGAGGAATATCCCAGTAATCCCCATGACCATGAGGATGTTGAAGAGATTGGAGCCGATGACATTTCCCACCAGGATATCGGTTTCTTTTTGGCGGATAGCCGAGATGCAGGATGCCAGTTCGGGAAGCGAGGTTCCAACAGCAGCCAGAGACAGACCGATGACCAGTTCGGATACGCCGAAATGGAGGGCCAGATCCACCGCTCCGTCAATGAATACGCCTGATCCAAAGGCCAGGAGCACCAGCCCGCCAAGAATAAAGAGGTTAATTCTCAGGAGGGAGGTCGGGGTTTCACATGGCGTGGATTCTTCGGACTTCTGTCCTTCCCTGTAGGAGTACCACGTGTATAGAATCAGCAAGCTGACAAAGAGGATTCCGGTAAATCGGTTCACAGAGCCGATCACGGTAGACCCAAACAGGAGCAGGCTTGCTCCGGTGGCTGCCCAGAGTTCCATGCGGAGTTTGGTGTAGTGGATTGCCAGTGGTGTGATGAGGGCTGAGATGGCTAAGATGAGGCCGATATTGGCGATGTTTGAGCCGATGACATTGCCGATCATAATGGCGGGATGCCCCGCATGGGTGGCGGAGATGGAAATAAAAAATTCCGGCATGGAGGTTCCAAACGCCACCACGGTCAGGCCGACAAGGAATGACGGCATGCCAAATCGCTCAGCAAGATGAATCGCTCCGGAAACCAGGAGCTCACCGCCGCCAACGAGGAGGATGAGGCCGCCGATAAGGGCCATTGTCGCAAGGGGAAGTGATGAAAAGGTATATTCCATAAGAAAAAGCGAAGGGGGTGAGATTGGTGGAAGGGGTGAGTGGTAAAACTATCCTCCTTTATGGGAACGGGCAAGTGTTTTCATGCTGGACGGTCACAGGTTTTGAATTTATACTGCTTTGCATGGATGATGAAAGATATTACGGTGTGAAATCTAAGGTTCGGGTGCTTTGTTCCGGTCCTTCGGGTATAGTTTGGAATTCGTCATATGCAATACCTGTAAAGGTGTAAACTTGTTCATTTCAGCTCTAACGTGACTTATGGCCCAGATACAAAACGGCGCGCAACTGGTAAAAGATGCGGCTGATATTGTTGAAGTTATAAATGAAGTTGTGCCGCTGCAAAATCGGGCGGGCCGTTTTCTCGGGCTCTGTCCTTTTCATTCTGAAAAGACCCCTTCGTTTTCCGTAAATAAGGATCGTGGTTTCTTTCACTGTTTTGGTTGTAAAGAGTCGGGTGATGTTATTGCTTTTATGATGAAATATCATAACCTGTCTTTTGTGGAAGCGTTGCAGGACCTGGCGGGCCGTTACGGCATTGAACTTGAATCGCGGGATTTAAGTCCTGAGGAAAAAGAGCGGGTCAAGAAGCGTGAACGGCTCTTTCATGCCAATGAGGCTGCCGCCACGATCTATCATGAGTTTCTTCTGACGGCACCCCAGGCCCGGGTTGCCCGCGATTATCTGGACAGCCGCGGCCTGCCTGAAGCCGTTGTGAAGGAATTCCGGTTGGGTTTTGCCCCTGACAGCTGGGATTTTCTGTCCACAAAATTGGCCCGAACAAATATTAAGGTGGATGCGCTTCTGGATGCCGGTCTTGTGGTGCAAAAGGAGAACGGCGGGGTGTATGATCGCTTTCGGAAACGACTGTTATGCCCCCTTATCAATATGGCGGGGCAGGTTGCAGGGTTCGGCGGGCGGATTGTTGGTGAGGGGCAGCCCAAATATTTGAATACACCTGAAACGCTTATTTTTGATAAAAGTTCCATTCTCTACGGGTTATATGAGAACAAGAATCGCATTCAGCAGGCCAAGAAATGTGTCCTGGTTGAAGGTAATTTTGACATGCTCAGTATGGTGGCGGCGGACCTGGGCTTTGTGGCGGCACCTCTTGGCACGGCCTTGACAGAGAATCATGTCCGCCAGTTGAAACGATATACCTCTGAGGCGGTGTTGCTCTTCGACGGTGACGGCGCAGGGCTCAAGGCGGCGATGCGTTCAGTGCCGTTTTTCCTCCGGGAACAATTTTCGGCGCGGGTTGTGTTGCTGCCTGCCGGGGAGGACCCTGACACCTTCCTGCAGAAAAAGGGGCGGGTGCTGCTCGCTGACCTGATCGCGAATGCGATTGCGCTGCCTGATTTTCTTTTTGGCCAGCTTGTGGAGCAGCATGGTCTTGATCTTGAGGGCAAGGTGAGGATTATTAAAGAGCTGCAGCCTCTCATGAAGGTGCTGGAGAAGGATAAGCTGCAGCGTTCGGTCTTTATCGCCCATTTCAGCGAGAAGCTGGGGGTTGATCCTGTGGAAATTTCCGGTCATTTGCAAACGGAGCAGGTGGAGAGAAAACCACGGCCTGTGGTGGATAAAACAGCCGAACTGCCAACACCCCATCGTCGTTTTCTCGAATTCCTTATTGTGTATCCTCAATATGTAGAGGTTCTGGTCGATGCCGGGCTTGAAACGTTTATTCAAAATGGGCCCGGGCAAATTATTCTTGATGAGATGACCGCATCTATGCCTGATTTTTCGCCAGAGCTGTTGGTGTCAAAACTGGAAGGGCCCCTGCGGGATTTTGTGGCGGAACTCCTGGTTGCTGTCCCCTCCACGTTGCCGGATCAGGCCGAGGCGACCGCAATGCATATGGTGGCATGGTTAAAAAAACAACAGCGTCAACAGGAGGATGCCAGCTTGGGTGAGCAGATCAACCATGCCCATCAGGCAAATGACCTGGAACGGGTTAAGGCATTACTTGCAAAAAAGAATTTGCAGACGGGTTGGAATTGAGAAAAAAGAGAGGAACTGTCTGAAAATAAAAAAGAATTGGACTCTGCAATAATTAATTTATATCCTACTCTTTTACAATTTGATTTGTGATATGTGAAGTTCGTGGGAGCATATTACCTTTCGGCAATAGAAAACAGATGGGGAAACAGTACCGCATGGGAACTATGGAACTGGAAGAAAGCAACGTAAGGAATACAGGCGATGATGTGGATATGGATACGGATGAGAATTCAGGTGTTCAGTCTCAAGATGATTTGACGTCCATGTTTGAAGATGATGGTCGTCCGGCAAAGACGGTTGTGCGAAAGCCGGCTGCGGGTCGGATCAATCGGATTCAAAAGGATATGGAATTAGATGATGATTCCGGTGCCGGTCTTGATCCTGTAAAGGCGTATCTGCGTGAGATGGGCGCCGTTTCTTTGCTTAATCCAAAGGAAGAAACCGCTATTGCCAAGCGGATTGAGGAGGGGGATCGGCAGGTGCGTCGGGCTCTTTTTTCAGTGCCCATGACGGTAAAGAAGATTCTGGCCTTTCGGGAGATGTTGGATAACGACAATAAGACCATTGTTGATGTGCTTCGTGGTCTTGATGATGTTGATGAAGATGATCTCATTGTTGCTGAGTCCACATTTCTGTGGAAGATTGACGAAATGGAGCGCCTTGAAAAAGAGCGTGCGGCACTAAGGCGTGATATTCTTTCCCCTGAAGCCGATGCGGATTCCATTGTCCGGACGATGGTGCGCATTGACCGGGTGACGCTGTCGATTGTGGATCTTTTCGAAGAGGATCGGATTCATAATAAGTACCTGGATGATATTCTGGCAGACTTCAAGGTCATTACGAGGCAGTTCTCCATCCTTTTAGCACGGTTGGAAAAAGACCCTGAAGATGTAAAAGCAGAACTGTTGATCCGTAAGCTGGAGGAGGTTCACGGTATTGATCGTGATACTCTTGGGCAGGTGATTATCCTTGTGGCCAAAGGCCGTGATCTCGGCTCCATCGCCAAGCAGGAACTCACCCGGGCAAATCTGCGACTGGTTGTGAGTGTGGCAAAGAAATACGCCAACAGGGGATTGCAGCTGCTTGATCTCATCCAGGAAGGGAATATCGGGCTCATGAAGGCGGTCGAGAAATTTGAATATCGCCGTGGGTATAAATTCAGTACCTACGCAACCTGGTGGATTCGTCAGGCGATTAATCGAGCCATTGCCGATCAGGGCCGGACCATTCGCATTCCTGTGCATATGATTGACACCATTAACCGTCTGCTTAAAGGGTCCAAGGAATTTGTGCGTGAAGTTGGACGGGAGCCCACACCTGAGGAGATGGCTGAGAAGCTTGATGTCGATCTTGAAAAGGTGCGTAATATTCTCAAGATATCCAAAGAACCTGTTTCTCTTGATACCCCCATTGGTACAGGGTCTGACAGTTTTCTCACCGATTTTATCGAGGATACCGATGCGGTGTCGCCCCATGAAGCCTCCATTAAGGAAAATCTGCGGAAGAATCTGAACCGGGTTTTGGGAACACTCACCCCCAGGGAAGAACAGGTTCTGCGTATGCGTTTTGGTATTGATAATGAGGTCGATCTGACCCTGGAAGAGGTTGGCAAGAGCTTTTCAGTGACCCGTGAGCGTATTCGCCAGATTGAGGCCAAGGCCTTGAAAAAGCTCAAGCATCCTAATCGTAAGAAGCAGCTTGAGAGTTTTGTTATTGATGATTGATTTCTTTTTTAGACGTTGATGCCGTTCATCTGCTTGAAGAACGGAGTTGCACTAACCCCAGAATGGCCCAGAATGACATTGTTGTTTCGGCCTCCTTCTGGGGTTTTTTGTAGTTTTAACGCAATAGTGGAATAGTGGCCTTGATCCCTTATGGAAAATCTGCGTGACTGGTTAAGCCTCTATCTTGCCCCTGGCCTGGGGTCTGTGCTGTGGAACCGGCTGATGGCCGTTTTTGAAACGCCGACCAATGTCTTAA
>JBFFNY010000154.1:0-4922 GCA_041562955.1 Desulfurivibrionaceae bacterium
ATCTGTTGTCTCGGCTTGAGAGCACCAGTGATATCAATATCTGTTGACTCACCTGCCGAATGTTCAGTTTCACATCAAGGAATTTTTGTGATAGGCTTTTTAACGGTACAAGATGCCATTCATTAATTATGCTCGAAATTACAACTAAGCTGACTCAATAAAAAATTCAAATGGTGGCTAGTACTTGAAAAAAAAGAAGGGGAGGGCGAAAATGTGGCGTAATAATCATGTGCTGACTGTTATCTGCGTTCTGCTTGGGATATTGTTGATTCCTGCAGGAGTCATCAGTACTACAGCTGTTCTGGCAGCAGATAACGAAATTATAGAAGACAATAAAGATCAAACAAAGGCTCGGATAATCGTAGTAAGCAGTTATCATCGGGAATATCTATGGTCACAGAGGACTAATGATGGTGTGTGTGCTGCGTTCTTAGAATTTGGGTATCTGGATAATAGTGACCAGATTAAGGAATATACACGAAATGATTATGTCGAGAGCTCTACCGCAGTTATTAAAAAGACATGGATGGATACAAAAAGGAAAAACAGCAAGGCTGAAATTGCCTCATCATTTTCCAGAATCATCGCAGAAATTGAGACGTTTCAACCGAATATAATCTTGCTGGGAGATGATAATGCCGCAAAGTATATTGGCAACCAATATCTTGATTCTGCAACCCCGGTCGTTTTTTGGGGCATCAATGGTCTGCCGTTAAAATACGGGCTGATTGATTCACTTGACAAGCCTGGTCATAATATAACGGGAGTGTACCAGAAGGGATATCATGTCGAATGTTTTGAATATCTGCAAAAAATAGTACCAGAGATAAAAACAATTGCGGTACTTTCAGATGATACACCAACCGGCAGGGCTCATGCCAAGAGACTTGAAAGGTATGCAGCAGAAGGAACTCTTCCGGTAGAAATAAAAGAGATAGTCATTACCAACTCTTTTGAGCAGTGGCAGGCTAAGGCCCTTGAACTGCAACCGAAAGTTGATGCCTTCTATATCTCAACTCACCATACGTTGAAGGACAAGAACGGCGATCATATTGACTACTTAAAGGTCGCCGCATGGTATTTACGAAACATCAAAAAACCGTCAACCACTCCGGCGAGTTTTTTCGTAACTGAGGGTTTTTTTAGTACGGTCGACGATAGCGCATTCAAGCAGGGATACGAAGCGGCAAAAATCGCATATAAGATTCTCGCAAAAGGAGAAGATCCCGCGGAGATCGCACCTTACTTCCCAGAACAAGGTCCATTTATAGTAAATAGACAAAGGGCAAAAATGCTGGGGCTCGAGAAAAGAATTAAAAATAATGAGACGATAATTGATGAATATATTGAGACGATGTCGGCATTGGATCAACACCCTGAATGATTAAAACGGTGCATGTATGAAATCAGATACAGGGAGCCTGAGAGGTTTGTCGGTTTTTCACAAACTGCTTTTGGGTTTTATTGGAACCAGTCTGGTCATTATTCTGATAATGGGTTCGGTATACTATTACTATACGAAAGAAAGAGTAAATACATATGTTACCAGTGAAATTTCAATTGGCTTAAAGAATGCGGTTTCTTTTTTTGAAAGCAATTATACGAATCCTGTAAAAAGTGATCTGACTTTACTTGAGTCGTCACCATCTTTTGATAATTTATTCACTGTTCCGAAAGAGGAGGTTGCTTTTGTCAGGTTCGATATTGAGAAAATGTTTCATCGATTGTCCATTGCAAAAGAGGGTGTTTATAGGGACATAGCCTTTTTTGATGCGCACGGGCAAGAAAAAATAGCCCTGAAGAACAAGAGCAGAGTGCGAAATTTCTCCTCCATTTCTCAATATGGCCAGGGTAGTTCTTATGATCAAGGAAAGGTTCTCCTTTTTAACAGACTTATAAACTCACCCCCAGGAACCGTTTTGTTTGAGGGACCTTTTAAGGGCTCAGATAATATTCAGATTTTTCTAGCAGGAATCAGTAAAAGAGAACCAGAAATTGCCGGTTTCGGTGGGATCATTATGTTAAGTTGTGACTTAACCAATTTTATAACCTACCTATCAAATGTAAAGGTTCTAGACAGGCAAATCGCCTGGCTGTTGACAGACAATGGTGACATCCTGCTCGCCCCTCCTCACCGCGAAGAACTCGTTGACCCACGCCCCTATTTAGCACAAGAAAATCATCCACGTCGTGACACAACGGACATCCATTTTCACGAATCCTTTATGCATTGTTATGGCTGTCTGTTGGATTCAAGCCGTCAAAATTCTTTAATAATTTTATTCAGTGTGCCTCAGGATGTTTTTTCAGAATTGATGCATGGTGTTTTACTCAGAGGATTAATCGTAATCTTACTGGTATTATGTTTTTCTTTGTTGATCTCATATGTTTTAGCAAAGCAATTTGTCCGTCCCATAATAGAACTGTCACATGCAAGCAACCTTTTGAGTAAGGGTGACTTTGATGTAAATATCAATAAGGATTCCGGCGGCGAGATTGGTGAGCTTTCCCGAAACTTTTATAGGATGGCCAAGGAGCTGCATCAATCAATTCAGATTCGAGACCATGAAATTATTAACAGAAAGCAGGCAGAGCAGGAAAGTTTACAGGCAAAAATGCAATGGGAGAGATCGTTTAATGCAATAACGGATATAATCTCCATTCAAGATAAAAATATGAAAATTCTTCGGATGAACAAGGCCGGTATTAATTTTTTCAAGTTGCAACAATCCGAGATTATAGGAAGAAAGTGTTATGATGTTTTTGCTGACCGGTCGGAACTATGTGTGGGGTGCTCCGAGTTGCAAATGATTCATGACGGTAGTAACCAGTCGCAAATTATCGTACATGAGAATTTGGGGAAAACATTTCATGTCTCTGTTTCTCCCATTCTTGATGCTGAGAATAACTTAGAATATATCGTACATGTCGCCAAGGATATCACTGACCAGAAGAAACTAGAGGAGGAATTGTTTCAAGCCCATAAGATGGAGGCAATCGGTACACTGGCTGGCGGCATTGCTCATGATTTCAACAACATCCTCTCTGCTATCCTTGGCTTTTCGGAGCTCGCCAAGCAGGAGTTGCCGGAGGGCAGCCGCGCAGGAGATGATATTGATCAAGTCATTAAGTCAAGCAAGCGGGCAGCAGATTTGGTGCAGCACATCCTCACATTCAGCCGCAAGTCAGATCAGCATTTAGAGCCTGTTCTCCCACATCTGATCATCAAAGAAGCGTTGAAAATGTTGCGTTCATCTTTACCAACCACCATTAATATCGTGGAGGATCTAGATGCGGAATGTGGGGAAATTATGGCAGATCCAACCAGCATTCACCAGATTGTCGTCAACCTCTGCACCAACTCTCTACACGCCATGGAAAAGGAAAAAGGCGTTTTGAGTGTCAGCTTACAGCGCAAAGAAATAAGTGCTGAAGAGATCACAGGGGAACCTGATGTCTCTCCAGGTCCATTTGTCGTTCTGGAGGTAAAGGACACCGGTCAAGGCATGAACCAGGCCACAATAGAACGCATTTTTGACCCTTATTTTACAACCAAGGAGGTTGGCAAAGGGACAGGGCTCGGCCTTGCAGTTATTCACGGCATTGTCCAGGATTCCCATGGGTTTATCCGGGTAAAGAGTGAACCTGGCCAAGGAACTGCCTTTTATGTTCATCTCCCTGTTTTGCAACAAGAAATGTCAACGAAGGGTGAGACGAAAACCGCTGAACTTCTGCCCGCCGGGACTGAACGGATCTTGGTTGTCGATGACGAAAGTATGATCGTTAACATAAATAAAACAGTGCTTGAGAACCTTGGCTACAAGGTGACAGCGACAACAGAGAGCGTTGATGCGCTGGAAAAAATTCGTGCTGATCCAGACCAGTTTGACCTGGTCATTACAGACCAGACCATGCCTGGTCTGACCGGTGCTGAGTTGGCGCAGGAAATTCTGAAAATAACGCCTGATATGCCCATTATACTCTGCACTGGCTACAGCTCAGTCCTTTTGGAAGGGGATGCCCTGGCAATTGGTATAAAAAAATACGCCAGAAAACCATTAGACAGAACAACACTTGCTGAAATTGTCCGGCAGGTGCTGGATGAGACAATTAAGGTGGCTCAACACACCTGAATGTAACGTGCAGCTTTCAGGTGTGTTGAGCGTCAATTTGTTGGGCAGGACGTTGGTGACCATTTTTGAACTTCAGGCCACGTTTGTCTTGCATGTCAAATTGGGTTTCAAGCGGGTTCTGGCCAAGTCAACAGCCTGTTGTCGTGATGAAATCTCTCCCTGATAGTTTCTTTTTGCTTAGGGTCTGACCGCTCGGACTCGGCCTGTTTCACTTTTCAGATATTCGAAATCATTCCCGCCGCAGAGGGGGTAGGAGTGCCATGCACCCGCTTCCCCCTTGCCGTTGTTGCTCCAGTAATTGCCTTTGAGTGTCAGAATGCAGTCTCCGGTGCGTTTCATCTCAAACAATGCGCCGAGCAGGTAAAGCTCGTCTTTTGTGGGGAGACGCCAATCGGTGTGGCCGCCTAAATCCAGATTTTCCACATATGCACTGGCCTCTTTAAAGGAAGAAAATTCCCCACTCCTGTCTCTCTGCCACATAAGGCCATTGGCCTGACGGCACGTGCCGTTTCCCAGGTCCGTGAATTTGCCATTGTTCTCCTGGCTGCTGCCGGGCGATGAGGAAACACATCCTTGAAGGATGATGAACGAGATAAAGAGGATCGGCATAAGGGGTTTAATATTTTTCATTGAGGTCACCTTAAAAGAAAAGTTAATCATTGTATTTCATGAATAAAAGGTTCCAGAGTACAATTCGGTATTGATAGCAGGTCTGATCCGGCGTAGGATCGGAATAAGGGAACAAGCAGAGCGGTACGGCGTCCAGGAATATCGCGCGGGTGGATTATA
>JBFFNY010000155.1:0-4902 GCA_041562955.1 Desulfurivibrionaceae bacterium
AGGCAAGAGAAGGGAGGTTGCAAGTAACGCGGTGATTTTCAATGTCTTCTTCATGCTTAATTTCTCCATATACGATTAATGAAATTTGGAAAAAGCAAAGACTGTGTAAAGAAAACCTATACGGATGAAGTCGTACCCCCAGTTTTCTAAAACAGTTCAATGTTTTCGATTGAGGGAGAAAGTACTATGGGATGTTTAGGGAATGATGTGGGAAATGTTAAGAAGGTGTGAGAAAAAAAAGGCAGGTCATTTTAAGACGGTAAAATGACCTGCCTGGGCAATCCGGATAAGAAGAACGAGAACTCAGCCGAGCTCGATGAGCCCCTGGGCAGCAAACTCAATGGAGGGATCAAGTCCTAAGGCCAGTTCAAAATGTTTGACGGCCTCTGCCTTATTCCCCAGCATCTTATGATTTATGCCGATATTGGCATAATCAATGGCGGATGAAGGGTGAAGATGCACGGCACGTTTGAACCGCTCAATGGCTGTTTCATATTGCTCAAGCTTGAAATAGCACACGCCGAGGATGTTATGGAAGTCCGGGCGCTCGTCATCAATTTCTCGGCCTTTATTAATAGCCTCAATGGCTTCGTCGTAACGTCCGAGATTTTTTAAGGTGTCCCCCAGGAACGAGTAGATGTACGGGATGTCCTCTTCTTCCGGGTTGAGGGTCAACGCCTTGTTGAAATGAATCAGAGCCTCTTCTGAAAGCCCTTGCTCCACGAGATTCTTGCCCAGATAAAATTCAATATAATAGGCATCGGGCAGAACGTCTCTCATGTTCATGAGCTGCCGGGTTGACAGATCAATATCGTTAATCCGTTCCGTGACAAGCTTTGCGGCAAACAGACCCACATTGCTGATGCGTGATCGTTCACGGAAATGGCAGCCTGGGATGATGGTGTAGATGGCAGGGATTTTCAGTTCCGGATGGGCGACATCGACAATATAGACGTCAAGATCAATGTTGGCTAAGGCCTGCAGGCAATTGTCCAATTCGACCTTCATATTGTCATCACTGAGATCCGGGAAATCGGCCATGGACATGGTCTTGCCCGGATGGGTGACGTAACGGATTTCATCCATGGAAAGGGGTTTGGGCAGGCCGCTTGCCACATAATTTGCGGAGGAGTTGAAGTCTCCGGCAAGTTGCGCGACCTCGGTCAGGGCGCGGATAAGGGCCTTTTCCGCACCTGGAGTGGTGCCTGCGGTATAGACAATCTCACTGGTCTCTGGAAAGGTGGACCGGTCAATACACAAGGCGCCAATGGTTGGAATTCCCGTGTCGAGTGAAAAATCATTCAGGTAGATTTCAATACCGTGCTTGGTGAATTTCTGGATGAGTTCCCGGGAAACCGGATCTTGAACCGTGGCAAGATCAATGGCCGGGGTTTTTAACTCTTCATGGGTGACAACGGCACAGACGTGGCGTTCAACAATCTCGCTGATCCCCTGGAGCATGGCCTCCTCATAACTATTTCCCGCAGATGGGCCATTGAATTCGTTGATGGCATAGAACCAGCTGAAGGGCATCAGGGTTTCTTCATCACGGCTGATATTATTGGCCCAGACCCATTGAATGGGAATCTCTTTGATCAACTCGAGCAGGGTTTCTTCACTGGTGGTGGTGTCGTGTACGGATAGGAGCCATTTATCAAGGGGCAGGATGGGATAGTGCTGTGCCAGCATCTCCTGGTAGGTCGCGGTGATAAAATTATCTTCATTCTGTTTGAAGGAAAAGAAGGAGAACCGTTCCCCCAGTTCCATACAGGCCGAGGCCCGGGACTGCTCCGGGGTGGAACCTTTTCCCATCTGTTTTTTATTGCCGATGATCGCCTCGGCATCCTTACCGCAAACGCTGAAATAGACAGGGATGTCAAGTCTGCCGTTATCAATACGTTTGATCTCTTTCAATACATCAAGATCATTCTCTTCTAACCGTTGTTTGAAACGGGCAACCGTTTCCTCAGGGGAACAGGCCTTGTCTTGATCGTAGGTGTAATGTTTGAAGCTGTCTTGGGGACGGATGATTCTTTTTTTCATGTTTTCATTTTCGGTGATGTTTATACGATTCGCCGTGTAGGTTGAATCTGCGATGTTAAACCCGGAAGGTGCGGTTTTTTGTCCGGAACTTCCGGGTCAGTGGTGAGATAAGTGAAAAGCTTATGCACCGTAAGCCCTTAAAACAAGGGTGGATTAAAATACCCGTAGCGTAATTCGGGAAAGCGTCTCTTTACCTTATTTAACCAGTTTTGTATACCCATGGGTTTCTCTTTTGCCGGATGCTGGACCACGTCAAAATACCAGTCCGGGTCCATGTTGAGGTTCCGAAGCTGAATAAGATCAGGGCGATACAAATCAACCATGTTGCAAAAGGCGTCATATTCATCCGGGTCATCGGTGAACCCCGGCAGGATAAAATAATTTAAAGAAACATGCTTGCCGGCCTTTTTCATAACCAGAATCGACTCAAGGACATTTTTAAAACTGAACCCTTCAGGCTTGTAATAGAGGGTGTGACATCCTTTTCTGGCCGAATTCATGGATACCCGGATTGAATCGAGCCCTGCATGGGCCAGACGTTCCACCGCTTCAGGCAGACTCGAATTCGAGTTCAGGTTGATGGTTCCCGTCCGGGTCTGCTGACGGATAAGACGAATGGCCTTTTCAATGGTGTCCGCCTGCAGGAGGGGTTCCCCCTCACAACCCTGGCCAAAACTGACGATGCCGTGCTTTACTTTTGCCAGGTGATTCAAGGCGACCTCGGCAATTTCCTGAGGTGAGGGTACAAAGTTCAGTCGATCCTGAGTGGATGGGCAACAGCCGGAAGGCTGCAGGGAAATACACCCGACACAGTTGGCGTTGCAGCCGGGTGATGTGGGCAGGGGGGCCTCGAAACGGCCAAGAAATAAATTTTTAGCCGCAGGGCACCCATAGGTGAGACAGCATTTGCCCAGATGTTGAATGAGGCGGTTGTCTTTATAGGTGTTCAGCTCGCTGGTGGTTGCTTTTTCAATATCCCGGGTTGAATACCCTGTGAATTCCTGACGTGCATCATCGTCACTCCGAAAGCCGCAGACCCAGAACTGACCATCCAGCCAGCCGATTGCCGTGTAGGCAAAGAGGGGCAGGTGGGGTGGGTCGGTCTGATCTTTTTCAAAGGCGGCGGAGTACACGGCGGTATGGGCCGGGGACATAAACCCTGCCACCGCTTGAATCCCCAGATGAGCCCCTTCCGGATTTTCATTCACCAGCACAGGGTCACCGGTGGCAGGCTCTATGCCGATGGGCATGCGGTTAGGCAACACAAAGACATCACTGCCTTCGGGGAGGGGAATAATATCGGTCAGCTCAGGCCTGAAAAACCAGCGGCCAGCCCGGCCAGCCATTTCAAGATCCGGCAGGTCTAAAATTTCGCCCTGTGCGTTGGCATAGACCATGTTCGGGATTTTATGGGGGTGGATGGGTTTTGAAGGCATGGTTTTTTTTATGTTGTCTTTCATAGAAAAAGCCACTTAAAACATATTTTAAGTGGCTTTGAGGTTTTCAGCGTTCGCGTAGAGGTCAGGGGCAGATCAACTCTCCGGTCTGATTTTATCCATAATGGAGTCTACGGCAAGAAAGATTTCCCTGTCATCACCGAAAATATCTTCAATTTGTGGGTGATCGATCAGGTCTTCAATGATGTGTTGGGTGATGTAGAGACTCATGAAATTCGGGTCAGCCGCAAGGTGGCGGAGAGGAGCGATTTTAAAGTTCATATCAAACTCGTCCATGTCACGCATGTCTTGAAAGAGTTTTACAAAATGTTCACGAATATCCCCTACAGAATTGGTTTCAATAATGTGGGCATCGAGTAAGCGCTGCACAAGACGCAAGGCCAGTTCGTCAGAATGTTTTTGCGCCAGTTTGAGCATGGTACGACGTTCTTTTTCACGATTACGGTCAATGGAACGTACAGCCCTGTCACCAGAACCGTAGGGATTATGTGCATAGTTTCCCATGGGGATACTCCTTGTATGTCTTTATAAAAGCATATCCTTGGAAGCCGATTTCTGCCTTGGAAAACAGGTTGCCGTTTCCAGCATTATATTGCTTCAGGGTTGCTTATCTATTATTTTAATAAAGAACACTTTTACACGTAAGGGGCAAAATCATCCACTGAAATTTCAGTAAATGTGAAATTAATAATTTGGTGACGGGTGTTGAAATTTTGCCATGGTACTTGTTTTCTGGTATAGAAATTCTGTTTTAATGCGATCAATTTTTCAGGAGGCCCGTTTTGCGGGAGTGATAGATGAGTGAAAAGAAAATGAGTGTGACGGTTTTATTGCCGGCAGGACGGCTTCCCCTTGAAATTATGGAACGGGTTCATCATTTTGCCCTGAAGTACGACCTCGGGGTGTATTGTTCAACAGCACAGAACCTCCGCTTACTGGAAGTTCCTGAGTCAAGGGTGCAGGAAATTAAAGATGAGCTGGCCCCCCTTGGTGCTGATTTTAAAGGTCCTGGAAAGTTTCCCCTTGCCCGTGTTTGTGTCGGCAAGCCCCATTGCAACCTGGGTCTTATTGATATGGTCGAGTTGAATAGTGCGATCATGTCCCGTTTTGGTCAACGTAAGGACGTGAAGCCCAAGTTTAAAATAGCTCTTGCAGCCTGTCCGCTTGGCTGTTCAAATCCCAAGACAACCGATATTGGCGTTATTGCCACAAAGAAAGGGTTGGAACTTTTTGTCGGCGGGCGGGGCGGTCCATTTCCTAAAATTGGCCGGCGCGTGCTGCGGGAAGCAACGGTTGAAGAGATTGTCGACGCTGTCGGTGTTGTGGCCGACTTTCATGCGCTGAAAACGGTGACCAAACAACGGATGTTCAAGCTCCTTGAAGATCCGGAATTTCCGTTTGC
>JBFFNY010000156.1:0-4889 GCA_041562955.1 Desulfurivibrionaceae bacterium
ATAACGGATCTGGGTTCCGCCAGTGGTGCAGCCTTCAAGCAGGCGGTCTATGGACTGATGAAGGAACTGGCCATGAAAATTGTTGAGGATGGTGAGGGGGCGACGAAGTTTGTTACGGTGAAGGTCTCCGGTTCACGGAGCCGGGATGAATCGTTGAAGATTGCCCGGACTGTAGCGAATTCGCCCCTCTTCAAAACCGCCTGTTTCGGGGAAGACGCCAACTGGGGCCGGATTTTTGCTGCGGCTGGCCGGGCCGGGGTTGATTTTGATCAGACCAAGACCGATATCTTTTTTGACGGGGTGCAGATGGTTAAAGATG
The DNA here is from genome assembly GCA_041562955.1 of Desulfurivibrionaceae bacterium. Classification (GTDB taxonomy): domain Bacteria; phylum Desulfobacterota; class Desulfobulbia; order Desulfobulbales; family SURF-16; genus JAJRUT01. Next base: position 320 of record JBFFNY010000156.1, read on the forward strand.
GTCTGGGGTTGTTTGAGAACGAACCTGCGGCGACGGCCGTCTTAAAACAGGATCGTTTCACCGTGACCGTTGATCTGCATCAGGGCGATGAGTCGGGCGAGGTGTATACCTGTGACTTCAGTCATGACTATGTCACGATTAATGGTGACTATCGGTCGTGATTCATGTGGCTGGTGTTCAGCGGTTAAATTTCTCCTCACAGGACAGTTTAATCTCCTGTGAGGCTTCAAGGAGCACTGCTTTGGCCTGTTCCACATCCTGCTTGATCTGACGGACCAGTTCATCCGGGCCGGCGAATTTCCTTTCGCCGCGGAGATGGCGCAACAGGTTGATCTTGATGGGTTTGCCGTAGATATCTTCGTTAAAATCAAAGATGAAGGTTTCTGCCGTGACCTGTTCACTGCCGGCAGCTTCGAAGGTTGGATTGACGCCGATGTTTAATACGCCGCCGTAGCATTTCCCTTCATAGATAACCTGGGTGACATAGACCCCGTGTTTTGGGCAAAGGTCGGTATCTTCAATGTGCAGGTTGGCGGTGGGAAACCCGAGTTCAGCACCACCCCGTTGATGGCCGAGTTGCACTTCCCCGCGAATCTGATAATAGCGCCCCTGGAGTTTACGAACGGCACGCATATTCCCCTCCTTGACAAGTTTTCTCACCTGGGTGGAGGAGGCGATGATGCCGTCAACATAAAACGGTTCCATCACCGTGACAGGGAACCCTTTAAGCTGGCCCTGGGCCTTGAGATAGGCTGTGGTTCCTTCGCGGTCTTTGCCGAAGCAGTAATCATAACCCACGATCAGTTCTTTCATGCCGATCTTGTCGAGGAGGATGGTGTTGACGAAATCTTCTGCTTTGATCTGGGCAAATTCTTTGGTGAAGGGGATAATGATGAGAATATCAATCCCGGCAAGTTCAATGAGTTCCCGTTTCTGCTCGCAGGTGGAGATGAGTTTTATTCCAGCTTCAGGACGAACCACCAGCAGGGGGTGAGGCTTGAAGGTGATGGCGACACTGGTTCCGCCATGGTCATAGGCGCGTTTCTGCACTTCACTGAAGAGATATTGGTGGCCCTGGTGGACGCCGTCAAAATTGCCAATGGTGACACAGGCTTTATGGAACGGCTCAGTGATTTCTGCAAGATCTGTGATGATTTTCATGCGGCTAGTATATTGCGCTTTCTAATATATTGCACCTGGTGAAAATGTATTTTTGCATGATTTTTTTTTGAGACCAACCTGCTGGGCGGGCCCCCTTGTCCGGCATTGCATATTCCGCTTCTCTTCTCTATAAAAACCTTGACAAATATCCGCCATGATCGTAAATTCGTTTTCTTCGTTTCGTGCCGAAGTGGCGGAATTGGTAGACGCGCTAGGTTCAGGGTCTAGTGGGCTTATGCCTGTGGGAGTTCGAGTCTCCCCTTCGGCACCATTGTAAATAAACATCGTACAACCAATAGGTTGTGTGATGTGATAATAGCAGGGTGCATTTTGTCATAAAAAGGAGATCTGTTTAAAGCAGATCTCCTTTTTTTGTGTTCTGCACGATGTCTGCAGTGTTTCTCTTCGGTTGTACCGTCATCTGTAAATGGGTGTTCATCCATTTTAAACTCTGGCATCTCCACGCTCCCTGGCGACAGGATGGTGTCCTCTTCTTTCTCTTGCCTGAAATCTTTCATTGGTATGGATGTTTTATGATAACTGAGATTGCACATTTCATGTTTATGCGTCACAATGTTGCTATATCATTGGTGAAGATGAAATAAATTTATTCTATATGAAGGGTATACGATGAAAGTTCTTCTCGTTGAGGATGATCCAGTCAGTCTCCATATCTTGAAGCTTATTTTAAGCGATTATGGTGATTGTGATGAGGCTGAAAACGGTCAGGTTGCAGTGGAAAAATACAAGGCATCTCTTGAGAAGGGTACGCCGTATGACCTGATTTGTCTGGATATCATGATGCCTGTCATGGACGGGCAGACGGCCTTGAAAGAAATTCGTCGTGTTGAAGCTGAGAAAGGTGTTGGCGGCCGGGATTTGGCGAAGGTTGTGATGACGACCGCCTTGAAGGATGCCAAGAATGTCATGGAGGCCTTTGTGAAAGGGGCCTGTGAGGCCTATCTTATTAAGCCGATTCTGCCGGGCAACATAGAGCAGGTGTTAGTCGACTTTGGTTTAGTCGAGCGCGAGTCAGGAGTGAAAAATGTGGCAGATTGATTTATCTCTTGTTGATGAACGGATCTTGCTGGTGGATGATGATTATAACCTTTTGTCGATACTGAAACGTTATATCGAATCCTATTCCCTTCAGGCCGATACAGCCACCAACGGCAGAGAGGCTGTTGAGCTGTTGTCCCAAAACAAATATGGCATTGTGGTCACCGATATGGTGATGCCTGAAATGGACGGCATGGAGCTCATCAGGTATATTCGCCAACATCATTCAACGAGTGATGTCCTTGTTATGTCAGGGTACACCGGGCAATACGGCTTCACGGATCTCATTGCCGCCGGGGCCACGGATTTTATTGGTAAGCCCTTTGATAAAAATGAGCTGCAGGCCAAGTTGCAGCGCATCTTTCGGGAGCGCCGCCTCATCTCTGAATTGTATCAGGCCAAAGTTGTTGCTGAGACGGCCAGTCAGGTCAAGAGTGACTTTATTCATACCATCAGTCATGAATTGCGCACCCCCATGAATGGCATTCTCGGTTTTTCTTCCCTGCTCTGTCAGGTCGAGCTGGACGATAAGTATGCGACCTATGCCGAGATGATCCGTGTTTCTGCCGAACGCCTTATGGATCTCGTCAATCAAATCCTCAACTTCGCCAATCTTGAATCCTGTAAGCAGGATTTACATCCCACCACCTTCACCGTGAAGAATCTGGTCGAGGACGTACTCACTCCTCTGCAGCCGAAGCTTGCCTCGAAGGGTTTGGCGGTGCACTTGGGAATCGATCCCGGTGTCCCGGAGCAACTCCGGGGGGATGCTGAGGTGCTCAGTCTTATTATCCGGAATCTACTGAATAATGCGATCCGTTTCAGTGAGGGGGAGCCGATTTCAATTAACATCCGTGCCTGTGATGTGGCGAGTCCGGATGTCCTGTTGGAGGTTGCGGTCTGCGACCGTGGGTGCGGTGTGCCTGATGAAAAACAGCAGGATATTTTTCAGGCGTTTTCCCATGCAGAACCCTATAAGACCAGAAGTCACCAGGGGGCGGGTTTAGGGCTTACGATCTGTTCAAGACTGGTGACCCTGATGGATGGAAAAATATGGCTGACCTCGCAGCCGGGCGAGGGCGCAACCTTTACCTTTACGGTTACATTGGGTCGTGTTGGTGCACAAGGCGTCTGTTGATGTTCTTTACGATTTCCTCAGGTTGAATAGTCTGCAATCCATGGTTTCACTTGCCTTGCATCAGTGAGGATGTGAGTGGCCTGTGAAAAAAAAATAGGCAAAGTCGGCACGCTCAGTCCGGCCGCTGGGAATTAAAAAAAGGAGCTGCAGTGCAACCACTGCAGCTCCTTTTTTTATTGTGGTGGAACCGGATTGTCTGGTGTCAGGCCTTGACACGGCTCTGATCCTTATTGATGTACTTGAAGAAGATTGGGAAGGCCACAAAGAAGGCCCCGGCCATTAAGTACTCAACCCCTTTGATGTGGGTGTAGAAATCAACCATGGTCTCGTACTCGCCCAAATTGCCCGTGGCCACGAGGAAGTTTCTGAACATCTCGGTGACCTGAAAGTCAACTGAGGACAAGCCTGTAATGAAGGCCATGCAGGCCCAGATCCCAAAAGCCCCGCCAAGCCCTGCAACAACTCCTAATACGACTCCCATTCCTTTGTTTTCTGATGTTTCCATGACGATTCTCCTAATTATATTTTTGATGTTCCCGCTGTGTTAACCTGTCGCTTACATGCCCGTGACGGCAGTCATAAACCCCGTAACGATGCCGCTAATCCCGTTTGTGGCCAGGGCGCTTAACAAACAGGCGGTTCCCCAGAGTCCAATGGCCCCTGCGGCCATAAGGGTCAGAACAATCGCTGTTTTAGCCGCCTGAGTCGTATCGTCCTGTGCCTGAGCAACTCCTTGTTGTTTTTTAGTGATTGTTTTCATGGCTTATCTCCTGTGGGTTTATGTCTGTCGTGTGCATCGTTGCAAGGTTAAGTTGCATCTGCTGTGCCACGGGGTGAGAAAAGAGAGGGTTGAGTGGTGAAACGACGCTAAAACAGGTTGATGGGGTAAGTCGTGCGACGGTTGTGGTGCGGGAAAGTCGGAGGCTGCAGGGGAAGGATTCCACAGAATGTGTCGCGCAGGTTATGCGACAGTTGTGGTGTTGCAACAGTTTTGCAACACGTTGATCCGGACAGGTGGGGGAGGTTGAACCTTTAGGGCTGCAGTTGCGGGCGGGTGAAGGTGAACTGGCTGTGGTCCGAATCACCTTTGGAAAGGGTGTACCCTCCTTGGTTGAAATGGTGCAGGAGGTTGTGGTCGTCAATATTGTGCTGCATGATGTGGTGGGCCATGAGTCCCCGGGCTCGCTTGGCAAATATGGCAATCACGCGGGC
>JBFFNY010000157.1:0-4866 GCA_041562955.1 Desulfurivibrionaceae bacterium
AAGGCGTGGTCTTCAGACATCATTTTTGCAAGCACGGTGAACATGGATTCGATATCGGTTGACTTGCTGGTGACGGCACAGGTGGCACAGGCTCTGGCGATTGGTGGTAATTCCCCATGCAGGAAGCTGGTTACGGGGGATCCGCTCAGGGTATCGCCCGGCCCGCTAGATGAAAGACCGGTGATAATTGCCACCATCCCTGCCGGAACCATATCTGTTTCGAGTAATGCGTTTGCCTGGGGGATATGGAGAGAATCTATGGTTTCCTCGACATTACGGGTGTTGTTGAAAATGGTTCCTCTTGTGAGGACGCCGGCATTGATTTTACAATAATACTGCACCCCGTGGGTGGGGTTATGGTCTACCTTGAATATCTGGCAGGAGAGCGGCTGGTCAAGGTCTTTTGCCGGGGGGAATAACTCACTCATCATTTGCATGAGAAAATGTATGGATTGCTCCTTGGACGCCGAGCCGGGAAGGGCAGGTGAAAGTGCGCCTGAGGCCACGGCATGCTGCAGGCCTGCAATCAGGTCACTCTTTTCCAGTTCGCCTTCTTCAAGGAGCTCTTCGATGAGTTCATCATCTGTTTCCGCAACCTGTTCCATGAGATGACCAAGGGCGAGGTAGGCGTCTTTCTCCAGTTCTGGGGGGATGTCTCGAGCTTGATCTGGAGCATCAAAATAATAGGCCCGCTCATTAATCACATCGACAATCCCGGAAAATTGGTCACCTGAACCAATGGGCAGATAGAGTACAGCCGGATCCAGTAAGATGTTTTTGCGGATGGCTTTGATGGTGCCGGTAAAATCTGCATCTGCAGCATCCATTTTGTTTACAAACAGGATGGACGGCATGGTTCTTTGCTGGATGAGGTTAGCTGCTTTCTCAGTTTGGAAATGGTGCGCTTCATTGGCGCATATCGTTAAGATGGCATTGTCGGAAACATGGGCTAAGACCTGTGCCTCATGGATGAAGTTTTCGTCACCCGGGGTGTCGGTCAGCATGATTTGCCCATTGTTCCAAGGGAACGAGGCATGGCACGATGTCGTTGTCATGCCGTGCAGTATGGATTCCGGATCATGGTCGAGGAGTTGCTGTTCTTGGCCTGCCAGCTTCAGGATTGCCTGAGCTAACGTTGTCTTGCCACATTTAGAATGACCAAGCAGGATAATGTTTCGAGTAGTTATAGCTGCCCCCATGGAATGCTCCGTTCGGTGTGCGTGCTGGTTTTGGCGGGTTGCCGCCCTTTGCATTGTGTTGGGATCTGCAAGGGGGATAATGGTATGGAAAACAACTGTTTAACGTGTGCTGATGGGATTATAGTATCGGCTGGTTTCGGAGAAATCAAGAAGATATATGAAGCATCAAAATCTTTAAATGTTTATGGTATGACTGTTTGTTTACCATGTTTTGTTGTTTTCAGTCTCTTAAATAGAGCTGCAGTTTAACATTTATATCGTCTTTGTACATTGTCTATGCAAAAAGCTTCTGCTGATACTACCACTGTCGCTAAATCTGCGGGCCTTGTTTCCATTGCCATTATGTGTAGCCGTGTTCTGGGGCTCGTCCGGGAACAGGTCTTTGCCTATTTCTTTGGAGCAGGATTTGCCTATGATTCCTTCGTGGTTGCTTTCCGGATTCCCAATTTGCTCCGTGATCTTTTTGGTGAAGGAGCCTTGTCAGCCGCCTTTGTTTCGGTTTTTTCCGATTATGACGCGAATAAAGGCGAGGTGGAGACGTGGAAACTTGCCAATAATGTCCTGGCTTTTTTTGGTATTGTCTTGAGTCTGTTGACCCTTGCCGGGATCTATTTTGCTGAAGATCTGGTTCTGCTTCTTGTGGATGGTGAGTTTGAGGCGGATATCGCCAAGGTTGCCTTAACGGCAAACCTGGCCTCTATTATGTTCCCGTTTTTGATTTTAATATCCCTGTCCGCCGTGGTGATGGGGGCGTTGAATACAAAGGGCAAGTTCTTTGTGCCGGCCATGGCCTCGGCTTTTTTTAATCTGGGTTCCATTGTCGGTGGGCTTGGCTGTAGATATTGGTTTATGAATATAGGATATCCGCCCATTGCCGGCATGGCCGTGGGGACACTCATTGGCGGCGGGCTGCAGCTTTCCTGTCAGCTGCCGTTGCTGCGCAGGATGGGGTTTCGGCTCCGCCCGTATCTGAATCTGCGTGATCCAGGTCTGCGACGCATCCTTTTGCTGCTTGCCCCTGCCATTATTGGTGTTTCTGCGACGCAGTTTAATGTCTTTGTGAATACGAAATTTGCCTCATCCTGCATACCCGGTTCTGTTTCGTGGCTGAATTACGGTTTTCGTCTGGTGCAGCTGCCCATTGGTGTATTTGGTGTGGCCTTGTCCACGGCCAGTCTGCCGCTTCTTGCCAAATACGTCTCCCGAGGAGAGGTCACCAGGGTTCGTGATACCCTGGCCTCATCACTCACCATGGGGTTTTGTCTCGCTATTCCGTCGGCCGTGGGGTTATGGGTCTTGGCCGAACCGATTATTCGCCTTATTTTCGAGCATGGCCAGTTTAATGCTGTCGATACCGTGAACACCGCGAGTGTTCTGCGCTTTTATGCCCTGGGTCTTTTTGCCTATGCCGCGGTGAAGATTTTGGCCCCGGTGTTTTACGCCCTGCAGGATTCCCGTGTCCCTGTCCTGGGCAGTTTTCTTGCCGTAGGGGTGAACTATGTGTTTGTATCCCATTTTGTCGGCGAATATGGTTTTAATGCCATTGCCATGTCGCTTGCCGTTTCCATGAGTTGTAATTTCCTGTTTCTTTTTGTGATGCTGAATAAAAAACTGTCCGGTTTTTCCTATGGTTATGTCGGGCGTGGTCTGGTGAAAATTGTCATTGCCGCGGGCTGTATGGGGGGATGGTTGTATTTTGCCACAGCCTTGTTTGGTGTTGTTGACGGGTCGCTGTTGCACCAGGTCTTGTCCGTTGGCTTTTATGTGGTGACTGGTGCAGTGCTGTATGGCGGAATGCTGCAGATTTTGAAATTACAGGAGATGACTGCGATTGTGGCCAAGGTCAAGATGAGGGTTGCGGGTTGAGTGCGCACGGGGCTTGCGCGCTTGATATCTGCCGGCTGTTTACATCGATTGCAAGAGGGCCAGTTGGCTCAACAGGGCTGGAACCACGGAATCAACCCGGAGTATGCGTTCTCCCATGGAAAATCTCTGGGCTCCGCACGTTGTAAACTGTTCCACCTCATACTCAACCCAGCCGCCTTCCGGGCCGATAATGAGAAGTGTCTTGTTGTCTTTTCTGCTGTTTTGGGAGCCTAAGGGGATGATGTCTTGAATCTTTGCACGGCCCCCCGGGTGGGCAAGGCCGCAATGGGCGTAGTTGCCCAGGTGTTTGGGAAGTTCGTCTTCGATAAATGGCCGAAAACGCTTATGGATGGACACAGTGGGCAGGGAGGTTGCGCCGGCCTGTTCGAGTCCTGCGATGAGGCGACTATGCATGTTTTCCGGGTTCAGCTTTGAGGAGGAGAAGAAGCTCTTTTCCACCCGGTTTGAATTGATGAGAAACAGATGGTCGATGCCGAAGGTGGCAGCCTGGGCCAAGACGCGTTTCAGCATGATGGGCCGCGGCAGGGCCATGATAAGATCGACCTGTGGTCTTGGGCTGACGTCGGTGTGGGTGATGTCGCAGAAGGTGACGCTGTTCGCGTCAATATTGAGAATGCGGCTTGACCCTTTTGGGCCATTGATCTCACCTGTGGTGAGCCTGTCTCCGGGTTGTGCTTTTATAATTTTGATGATGTGACGGGCACGGTAGTCTTCCACCGTAAGGGTTGGAAGCTTTAATTCGTCATGACTAAAAAGGATGATATTCATAAGATGGTACGATTTGTTTATAATTTACTGCAAAATCTAATCATTCTGCTGTGTTGGCCGCTGGGATTGCTTCTTGTCCTGTCAAAGGAAAAATATAGAATCCGTTTCTGGGGGAGATGCGGCCTCGGGTTGGGTCGGCAGATGCAAAATATGGGTGGTACAGGCCGCCGCCTCTGGATACATGCCTTATCGGTTGGTGAATTGTCCTCCGTTGTATCATTGGTTAAGGCCCTGCGCAAGACATACCCTGATGCGACCATTGTTCTTTCCTCTTCCACCACCGGCGGCGTGCTCTACGCCAGGACGCGTCTTGAGGGGGTTGTGGATGGTTTCATCGAATTTCCCTATGATCATTTTTTGATTGTTCGTTATTTTGTCTCCGTGGTCCGTCCTGATCTCTATATTCAGGTTGAAACCGATTTCTGGCCTAATTTTCTGGCGGAAATACAGCGCTCGGGTGCGGCCTCATTCTTGGTTAACGGGAGGGTTTCTGTCCGGTCTTTTCGGAATTATCAAAAACATCCAAGCTTGTTCTTACCCCTGTTTAACTCGTTTACCTGTCTCGGTATGCAAACCGCGGCCGATGTGCAGCGTATGCAGAGGCTTGGTGTTGCCCCTGATAAAATCACATCGCCGGGTAATTTGAAAATTGATGCTGCCATGCCTGAATGGCAGGGTGAGGAGAAAAACTTGAACCCGGTGTTTCCTTTAAAGAGGGTCGTCGTGTTTGGGTCCACCCATCCGGGTGAGGAGGAAGAGCTGGCCTATGTTCTGAAGGAGATTAAGGCGACGTATTCTGATGTCCGTTTTGTGGTGGCACCACGGAATATTGATCGGCGCACTGAGGTTGCCGGGATATTTAAGTCCCATGGGCTGCGTACCTGCTTCTGGAGTTGCAGCACCACAGTCGATCCTGCTATAGATTGTCTTATCGTTGATACAATGGGTGAGTTGATTTCCTTTTATAAACAGGCGGATATCGCTTTTGTCGGCGGGACACTCAAACCTTTCG
>JBFFNY010000158.1:0-4844 GCA_041562955.1 Desulfurivibrionaceae bacterium
AGAAAAATGGGGGCGCTACTCCTTTGTCGGGTATGACCCGCTTCTCACCTTTGAGAGCCGCGGAGAGTCTGTTGTGGTTCGCCGCGGCAATGAGGTGAAGGAATACACCACCGATCCACTGGCAGAATTGCAGCGGATTGTCGAAGGGTTCAATGCCTGCACCGACAGTGATTTCCTGCCCCGTTTTTTTGGCGGGGCTGTAGGTTTTCTGGGGTATGACATGGTGCGTTTCATGGAACGTTTACCTGAAAAAAATCCGCCTCTTGAATCCTCTCCGGATTCTTCCTTCATGGTTCCGCGCTATATTCTCATTTTTGACAATTTCAAGCAGACGCTGACTGTGGTGAACTGTGTCCCTGTTGTTGAGCATGATGATTTGGATGCGGTGTATACGACTGCGCTTGCTCAGATTGAAACGCTTATTCAACAGTTGAAACGCAGACCGGTTCCGTCTGAGGTGGTTGAAGGGGATGGTTTTGGTCCCCATGAATTCACCGCAAATATGGAACCGGATGCATTCCGGGCCATGGTGAAAAAGGCGCAGGAATATATTATGGCAGGCGACATCATTCAGGTGGTCTTGTCCCAGCGTTTCCACACGAAAACCCAGATCCCGCCGTTTTTATTGTATCGCGCCTTGCGCCATATTAACCCGAGTCCATATTTATTCTTCATTAAGATGGGGGATGTGATCCAGATTGGTTCTTCCCCGGAAATTTTAGTGCGCCTTGAAGGCAACCAGGTTGAGGTTCGGCCCATTGCTGGAACCAGGCCCAGGGGGAAGACCGAGGAAGAAGACAAGGCTCTGGAAAAAGAGCTTCTTGCAGATCCGAAGGAATGCGCTGAACATCTGATGCTCGTTGATCTTGGTCGTAATGATTTGGGTCGGGTTTCAAAATACGGCACTGTGGAGACCTATGATCTCATGGTGATTGAGCGCTATAGTCATGTCATGCATATTGTCTCTTCCGTTCGTGGTGAGATTGCGGATGGTTGTAACCAGTTTGATGTGGTGAAGGCCTGTTTCCCTGCTGGAACAGTGAGCGGGGCGCCTAAGGTGCGGGCCATGGAAATTATTGAAGAACTGGAATCGGAACGGCGTGGCCCTTATGCTGGCGCCGTCGGCTATTTTGGTTTTTCCGGCAATATGGATTTCAGTATCACCATCCGCACCTTTGTCATGATTGGTGATGATCTCTGGGTACAGGCTGGCGCAGGTATTGTGGCTGACTCTGATCCTGAGATGGAGTACCAGGAAACATTGAATAAATCCAGAGGGTTACGTCGTGCTGTGACCCTTGTTGAGAAGGGGTTGTAAGCATGATTGTGATTATCGATAACTACGATTCCTTTACCTATAATATTGTCCAGACCATTGGCAGCTTTGGTGAAGAGATCAAGGTGTTTAGAAATGATGAGGTGGATGTTGCCTTTATCCGGAATCTGCATCCGGATCGCCTCCTTATCTCCCCTGGACCATGCACCCCCAGCAAGGCCGGAATCTCCGTGGAAGCCATTAAATCCTTTGCCGGTGAAATTCCAATCTTAGGGGTTTGCCTGGGGCATCAGGCCATTGGTGAAGCGTTTGGCGGAGAAGTGGTGCGGGCGGGCCGGGTGATGCATGGCAAGACCAGTCCTGTGACCCATGACGGCAAGGGGGTGTTTCATTCCCTGCCTTCGCCCTTTGCTGCCATGCGTTACCACTCACTGGTTGTGGATCAAAACCTCCCCGATTGCCTTGAAATAACCGCTCAGACGGATCAGGGCGAGCTCATGGGGCTTCGCCATAAGGAATTCCTGATTGAAGGGGTGCAGTTTCATCCTGAATCCATCATGACTCCTGACGGCGTGCAGTTATTGAGGAATTTTGTAAGTCCGAATTATCCGGAACTGGTTCGCTGAAATTTCTTAATAAGAATAAAAGATGAAAAGAAACAGCGTTGATCCCGGAGTTTATTTATCCGTGTTCATTCGTGGTTAGCCGCGGTTCAGAAAAATGCTGAATGGGACATGCGCCGTTGGTCCGGCTCCCTCACTGCCAGCCCACCATGTCGCGTTATCGTTTCTTTTTTAAGGCCGTTTCAATTAGAGAATCAAAGAGAATAGAATGATTAAACAAGCCATTGCAAAAATAATAGTCGGAACGGATCTCAGTGAAGCTGAGATGGTGGCCACCATGAACGAGATCATGTCTGGTGAGGCCACGGATGCACAGATCGGTGCCTTCATCACCGCATTACGGATGAAAGGTGAAACCGTTGATGAGATTACCGGTGCGGCCAGGGTGATGCGTGAAAAAGCCTCGGTCGTTGATGCGGCTGACCCGGGTGAAGTCTTAGTGGATATCGTTGGCACGGGTGGTGATTCGTCGGGCACGTTCAATGTTTCCACCACCACGTCCTTTGTGGTGGCCGGTGGCGGTGTCTCTGTTGCAAAACACGGGAATCGTTCGGTGTCCAGCCATTGCGGGAGTGCTGATGTGCTTGAGGCGCTTGGGGTTGATTTATCCCTGTCCCCTGAAGCTATCGGCCGCGCGGTGCGGGAGGTTGGCATTGGTTTCATGTTTGCCCCCATGCTCCATGGGGCGATGAAACATGCCATTGGTCCGAGAAAGGAAATCGGTATCCGAACGGTGTTCAATATTCTCGGCCCCCTGACCAATCCTGCCGGCGCCAATGTCTATGTCCTTGGCGTGTTTACCCCGGATCTCATTGAACCGCTGGCCCATGTTCTGAATCGGTTCGGTGTGAAGCGGGCGCTGGTGGTCTGTGGTGAAGGCAATATCGATGAAATTACCATCACAGGTGAGACACGGGTTGCAGATCTCAAAGACGGCAAGGTGACGACCTATACGATCACCCCTGAAGAGCTGGGCTTGACCCGGGCCACTCTGGACGACATCAAAGGGGGCGAAACGGCGGAGTTATCTGCCGTGCAGCTTCGCGACGTGCTGGAAGGAAAGCCCGGTCCCAGACTCGATACCGTCCTGATGAATGCCGGTGCAGGTCTCATGGCAGCCGGTAAGGCGGATGATTTACAGAGTGGTGTCAAGCTTGCCCGTGAGATCATTCAGTCCGGTGCTGCCCTTGCAAAGCTTGACGCGCTGGTTGATTTTTGTAAAAAGTAGACACGGCGTGCAGGTGGCTCAAGGCAGGGGGTGAGTCTCTTTCTCTGCTCGGCAGCCGTTTGATGTCCACCCCTTCAGACTAATGAACGAAGTAACCTGATTATGATTCTAGATACGATTGTTGCCCAAAAGAAACTGGAAGTAGCCCTTCTCAGAAAGAACGGTATTCATGCGCCGGCAGAAGTGGATGGGCCGCGTGGCTTTCACAAGGCGTTAATCTCTTATGACGGCCTTGCCCTTATTGCCGAGGCGAAAAAGGCATCGCCTTCAAAAGGGGTGATCTGTGAGAATTTCAACCCTGTTGAGATTGCCAGGCGTTATGAGGCAGGGGGGGCGCAATGTATGTCCGTGCTCACGGACGAGAAATTTTTTCAGGGCAGTCTCGCCTACCTGTCTCTGGTTCGGGAAACGGTGAGTCTGCCTGTGCTCCGCAAGGAATTTATCATTGATACCCTGCAGATAGAAGAAGCCCGTGCCCATGGTGCGGATGCCATTCTTCTTATTGCCGCGATTCTGAGTGAACAGCAGATGGCTGAATTTCTGGCCTGTGCGGCAGAACTTGGCATGGACGTGCTGGTTGAAGTCCACGATGAGGCTGAACTTGAAGTGGCCCTTAAGGTTGACAGCCCTCTGCTTGGGGTGAATAACCGTAACCTGAAGACGTTTGAGGTGGATTTAGCCACCACCTTTCGTCTGCAGAAGTTGGTTCCGCCCCATATTCCTCTGGTGAGTGAATCAGGAATTCGTGATTTTGCTGATATCAAAAAATGTATTGATCATAAGATTACCGCTGTTCTTGTCGGCGAGACATTAATGCGAGCGGGTGCAACAGATCGGGCCCTTGCCAAATTGATGGGGCGTTAAGGAGCACCCCTCCTTGGAAACTCTGGCATAAAAAAGAATTATAAATATTCTGGGTAGTTAGTAAAGTCTGTTATGGTACGTTAATTAATAATTAATTATCTGTCGAGGCGGACATTGTCCTGCACGGGCTGAAAAGGATTCAGGCGTGGAGTGATGGTGCGGAACTCGAAAGGAAGATCTGAGCATGGCTGGTCGAACGCGGATTAAAATCTGTGGAATGACGGAACGATTTGAGATTGAAAAAGCAGTAGATGCAGGTGTAGATGCCATTGGCTTTATTTTCGTGAAGGAAAGCCCTCGGTATATCCGGCCTGAAGATGCTCGCGAAATTATACGGGATTTACCTCCTTTTGTTGATGCCGTTGGGGTTTTTGTTAATGAAGATCCTGCTCTTGTGAGTGAGATTGCCCAGTATTGCGGGTTGACCGTGCTGCAACTGCATGGCCAAGAGACGCCTGAATATTGTGAAATGATGTCACGGCGCGTGATTAAGGCCTTTCAGGTTAATGCTGAGCTTGATGCTGCATTCCTGGCAGGGTACAAAGATGTGGTTTGGGGGTATTTGCTGGACACCTATCATGAGAACATGGCAGGCGGGACTGGTGAGTCCTTTGATTGGGCTATTGTTGAAAGATTGAGTTTACAGCGGCCACTTATTTTAGCCGGTGGATTAAATGAAGTAAATATCGGTAAGGCTATTGATATGGTTCATCCTTTCGGTGTTGATATTAATTCTGGTATTGAAACGGCTCCGGGCAGAAAGGATGTGGCGAAAATTGATCAAGTAGTTCAAGAAGTTTATCTGGCTGACCGGTAGTCTTACTGGTTTCAAAATCATTGCCAGACGGGCATG
>JBFFNY010000159.1:0-4829 GCA_041562955.1 Desulfurivibrionaceae bacterium
AGAGAAGGCGCCTAAAGGACACCCTTGGTCGGCCCAACACGTCCTTTTAATTTCCATCTATTTTCTTTGATATTACAGCATCAACCCTTCTGTTCCGCTGCCTGCCGGATGGAGTATTATTATCGGCTACGGGTTGAGAAATTCCATAACCGATTCCGGTGAGCCTTTCGGGTGATATATTAAAATTGTTAATGATATACATCCGAACACTGTCAGCTCTCTTTTGGGACAGTTTCAGATTATATTCTTCCGAACCTGTATTATCTGTATGAGCGCCAATAACTGCAGTTGTGTCTGGATATTTCTGCATGAAATCTGCAAACCGTTTTATATGTTCATGATAAACAGGATTGACCACAGACTGGTTTGAAGCAAACTCGATTTTTAGCTCGATTGTCACACTCTCACTTCTTAATTCAGGACAGCCATCAGCATTTACATGAGTGCCTCGTACTGTCTTAGGACATTTATCCTGGGCATCGAAAACACCGTCACCATCAGAATCAAGAGGACAACCGTTCGAATCTACAGCATCCCCTTTAACCGTATTGGGGCATTTATCCTTTGAATCCACAACGCCGTCACCGTCACTGTCGCGGTCACGAACCTGCATCTTTCCATAAAAAATCGTTGTTACATAAGCGGCCATCGCCTCTGGCGTATCAATCAGACTCGCTTCTTTGACAAAGCCACAGCCAACAGTTTTGACGACCTTCTCAAGAATCGCTTTCCCATCTTGTGAATCGCCGATGAGAATTGGATAGATACAAAGCCGAGCACCGAACTTATCCCTTAAGGACTGGGCGGCTGCAAGCGTCACACTCTCCTCAACAAGGGCGTCGGTTATGAGAATTATTGCAAGATTCCCGTCAACATCACGCAGGTCATCACCAGCAAGGGTCAGAGCCTTAGACAAGGGGCTTGTTCCGGCAGTACCGTGAACTTTGTCAATCGCGCCTTGCATTTCATCCGTGCTATACGTTGTCATGCCGTGGATGAGTGTATTATACCCCTTGTACGGGACCAGATTAGGCCCGTAAACCCGCAAACCACTCTGCATATCCAGGCGAGGAATTGTTTTGTTTAAGCGAGTCACTGTATTTTTCGCAATGACAAATTTCTGCCGACCATCAAATTTATCAAAAAGGGATGATGACCCATCAAAAACAATCAGGAAATTATCTACTTTCCTGGAATATTCAGCTGATTTATCGGTAACATTAAGAGCATCTGTCGGCAGGAGCGTTTCCTGCGGCACACACCCACTCAGCATGATTAAAAAAAATAGCACACCCAAATAAGCAATTTTTATTCTCATTTCCAATCTCCAGTTGTAACTCTTTTTAATCATTACTGAACCAAAGGGTGTATCGAATCCATCCCCTTCCTGTTCAACGTCTCAGTGCTGCCAATAGCCGAATGTCATACCTTCTGCATGTCAGGTTACGTCATTGAGCAGTAAGCTGGCAAGGTTAAAAAGGACAAGTAGAAACTAAGACTTTCGCTCTCTGATTGTGCGGTTTAGCGGCTAATCACCGAACTAAGCCCTTGTATGAACATTTCAACGGCAAGAGCGGTCAGAATCAGTCCCATCAGATGCTGAAGAGCGTTCATGCCTTTTTCCCCTAAGACCCGATCCAGTCTCGCAGAGAACAGCAAAATAATACTGGTACACACCCAGGCCAACAACAGAGATACCACCCATTCATGCCAGCGGTGCGGCTCTTGCCCCATGAGCAACATCACTGTCGCAATAGCTGATGGACCAGCCAGACAAGGAATTGCCAGCGGCACGATAAAAGGCTCTTCCTCCAGAGAGGCTGGGAACATGTCACCAACCTTGCCAAATACCATTTTTATAGCAATCAAGAATAGAATTATGCCCCCAGCGATCCGTAATGATGGCTCTGAAATATGCAATGCTTTAAGCAAATGGGGCCCTGCCAGCAAAAACAACAAGAGAACGAGTAGTGCAATAAGTAATTCCCGGACTAGCGCTTTTTGTCGTCTTTGGGGGGAAACTCCCTTAAGAACATATAGGAAGACAGGCGCATTTCCAAACGGATCCATCACCAGAAACAGAAGAATACTTGCTGAAAGTATCGACATAAATCCCCCTTAGTTAGACAGAGTCAACGACCAAGACAAAAGGGGCCCCGCCTGGCTTGGGGGGATTAAGTTCGAGTTGTAATGAAGATGGCCGGAGCCGTTACAACTTGTGCGCTCTCGTGTCTTTCTTGATTGCATTGTTAGACTGTTGGTTGTTTCAAACAGAGCACCCCAAAAATAGAATAATCGCCACCGTTACCATGGCTATTATCAATGTCCTCAACCCGGACCACAGCCAGAACGTTTTGCTGATTTTGCCTAAAAATACCCCGAGGGAAAAAACACATATCAGCCCCACAACAATAGCATTGATAAAAGGTGATGCAGGTAGGGCCTGGAACTGTTCGGCAAAGAATAAAGGCAGAAGGATCACGAGAGATAACAACAGTGGCGAAAGTCCATTAACCAGAGCCACCAGTATTGGCAGATACCGGCTTGCCTGCCCGTAATCACTCTCTTTCAGATCGACCAACAGGGCCTGTTCCAATTCATGTAATTCTTTTTCACGCTCAGCCTTCTCGCTCAGGTAGGCGCTACTGAGGCCGCTTATAAACAGCGCGACTGCTGCGCCCAAACAGGCACTGATAGCCACCGACAGATCTGTCATCCCGCTTGTATAGAAACCAGTCACCATGCCCAGCATGGTTAATGAGCCATCAAAACCATTGGTAATGAGATAACGCCGTGCAATACTTCTGACACGAAGAACATGTAATATGAGCTGTTTTTTGTTTAAGACCATATTGATTTGATTTAGGCTGTAACACTTAACGGGATAGGACTTAACCAGTGGCATGTAAATCTTATGAGGTTCCTGATCCTAAAGACTCGTTGCTGAAAGATTGAAAAATCAGGTTGGCTCCGCTCCATACACTTCAACTTCATCAATACTATGGACAGATGCGCCCATTTTTTCGATAGAAGCTTTAATCTCATCAAAATTTATATCAGCGCCTTCAATTATCACGATTGTGCTTTCAGTTTTCTTATCAACCTCAGTCACAGTCAACCTTACACGGTAATCTGCCCCAAGATTAGCCAGGGCAGAAGAAAAGTCCAAGGCATTGGGTTGATGAGGTTTGAGCACATCAAGAACGAGTCTTCGTGTTTTTGTCATGAGTCCTTCTCAAGGAATAATAACCGTCCTTTCTTCATTGCCCGAGTTCATGCAACTCCGGCAATGGCTTATCCTGACATTTATGCTCAGGTGGCTTTCGTGGGCTCAGCACCCTTCACCCCCACCACAATCCGCCGAAGCCGCAGAATCCAGTACCAACCTGACAGCAAATCATCAGAACAGGAAGTGGGCAGAAACGGAAAACTTGTTGTTTCCGCGATTCGTATCAAGTATATACAGACTAATGGATGGCCCTGTAGCTCAGTGGATAGAGCACATGATTCCTAATCATGGTGTCGGACGTTCGATTCGTCTCAGGGCCACCATATCTTCACACATCAAGCCCCCATATCTCCCTGGCATATTGTTTAATGGTTCGGTCACTGGAAAACTTACCCATTCGCGCCACATTAAGAATTGCTTTCTTCGTCCATTTTTCGGTGTCTAAATAGTCTTGATCCACCTGGTCTTGACAGTCTAAATAGGACTCAAGGTCAGCCAAAAGTAAATACGGGTCATGGGGATCCAGCAGTGTGTTGACGATATCCTTATAATAATCTTTATCGCCATGGCAGAACATACCAGAAGTGAGTGTTTCAATGATCGCCGCCACATGCGGGTTTTCTGCGCAAATCTTCCAGGGCGTACGACTGTTATGCAGCTTCTCAAAGGCAACTTCCTCTGCAGTCATGCCAAATATATAAATATTCTCATCCCCGACTTCTTCGCGAATCTCAATATTCGCACCATCCAGCGTGCCAATCGTTAAAGCCCCGTTCAAGGCAAACTTCATATTCCCTGTCCCGGAGGCCTCAGTTCCTGCAGTTGATATCTGTTCGGACAGATCCGCACCAGGAATAATCACCTCGGCTCTGGACACATTATAATTTGGGATAAAAGCGATCTTCAATTTATCGCCAACCCGAGGATCATTGTTCACGACGTCTGCCACACCGTTAATCAACTTAATAATCAGCTTCGCCTGAGTGTAGGACGGTGCTGCCTTTCCTGCAAAAATTTTGGTCCGGGGTGCAACGACTGAATCCGGATCTTCAATAATTCGTAAATAAAGAGAGATAGCATGGAGGCAATTGAGCAATTGCCTCTTGTACTCATGGATACGTTTCACCTGGACATCAAATATGGAATCAGGATTGACCTCTACGCAACAATATTTCAATATCACCTGAGCAAGCTCACGCTTGTTGTCATATTTCACCTTCTGCCATTTCTGTTGAAAATCCGAGTTATCCACAAACGACTCCAGCCCCCGCAGCTTGTCCAGGTCGGTTATCCACCCATGACCAATTGCGGCTGAGATCAGCTCAGCAAGACCAGCATTAGACTTAAGCAGCCAACGGCGCTGGGTGATCCCATTCGTCTTGTTATTGAACTTCCCGGGATACAACGCATGGAATGTGGTGAAAATTCGTGTCTTCAACAGATGGGTGTGCAGTTCAGCGACACCATTCACAGAATGACTGCCGATAATGGCAAGATGGGCCATACGAACCCGTTTGCCATGGCCTTCATCAATAATAGAAAGCTCCTGCAGTTTACCGATATCCCCGGGGTATTTTTCGGCAACCATCGTCAGAAAACG
>JBFFNY010000160.1:0-4825 GCA_041562955.1 Desulfurivibrionaceae bacterium
GAGTGCTGGTCTCCGTGTGGCCTATGGTAAGGTCTATCATTCTGACG
The DNA here is from genome assembly GCA_041562955.1 of Desulfurivibrionaceae bacterium. Classification (GTDB taxonomy): domain Bacteria; phylum Desulfobacterota; class Desulfobulbia; order Desulfobulbales; family SURF-16; genus JAJRUT01. The sequence continues at coordinate 48 of JBFFNY010000160.1, forward strand.
ATAATAATACGGATAATAGTATTATTGATCATGGTGATACAAAAGATTCAAATATCCTGGCGGGTTTCTTTGAGTCGCAGATTCCAGGTGTGGATAATAGTCTGATGGTTTTGAGCTATGCCCATATCTTTGACATGCCTGCTGCCATGACCGAAGATGCTGCTTATAGTGGAATTCGTCTTGGAGATTGTGATATGTACGGCCTGCATTTCCAGGCATCTAATATCGCGAACGTGGGGCTTGACGCCTATCTCTCCGGTTCGATCAATGAAACCGATCCGGAAGATAATTCTGCCGTTGCCTGGGGGGGGATGCCTCCTGTAAGTTTTCTCACCGATGGCGATGATGAAGCCCATACCGGCTGGTCTGTACTTGCAGGTTTACGTTATGAGCTGCCGATTCAGGCCCTGAATAATCCAAAGCTTGGTTTCGAGTATAACCATGGCAGCCGTTATCACTTCACCATGACCTCTGGCGCGAACGAGCTGTATAACAAGCTTGCCACCCGTGGTGATGCCTATGAGCTCTATTATATTCAACCGGTCTCCAAGAACTTGTTCTTTAGAGCAGGGTATACCTATATCGAGTATGATTACTCTGGATCGGGTCAACCTGGTTATGAGCCTGTGAAGTTGGAGGATTGGGGGCTGGACACGACCATGACCAACATCTATATGCTGATGGACGTCCGTTTCTAGTTCGTAGTGTTGTAGTTCGTACCATAAAAAAAAGAGCTGCTTGGCCTTGCGCCATGCAGCTCTTTTTTTATGGTCCTTTCACCTTTCACCTTTCACCTTTCACCATTTCACCCTCTTCTCCCTTATTCTTCCCGCTGTAATTCAATTAACGCCCACGACAGGGCGATAAAAGGGGCAATGAACAATGTGGCAATGAGGAAACTTCTCTTTTGCACCCCGCTATCTGAGGAAAGCTGTATCAGCCAGTCCAGGGAGGGGGTGTTGCTCAGCGTTGCAGTTATTGCTGGGAATGTGAGGGCAACAAGAAGAAGGGCAATGGCTTCACAGATAATAAGCTTCGTTGCAAAAACCTTCAGGCCGTTCATCACCGTACGAATAAGAAGAAGCCGCCTATATTCTTTTTCCGTAGACTTAAATCCTGTTTTGACGATCTTTGCCAGTTCAATGGCTTCCTTGGTTGTCGAACTTGAATTTTCCTTGAGAAGCTTTATGGCTTTTCTGCAACTATTGAGTGCAGGGATAAGGATGAGGGGAAACCCCTGGTGAAAGCGTTTATAGGGGTAGCGTTTCCAGAAGGTGTGATAGGTTTCCAGTTGCCGGTTGTGCCGGTCCAGCTCAAGCTCAAGCTGGTCAGCCTGGGCTTTTCGCAATCTTCTGCATTCGAAAAAAATACCATTGGCTTTTTCTGAGACATCGAGCAGGTGGAAATAACTCTTCTCTTCAAGTTGTTTCTGCAGTTCGGCAATGGATTTTTTATTTGCGATGTTGCGCTTATCTTTTTTGTCGAGCCACATTGAAAGTTGCTTGACTTCGGAAATGGCACTGTTGAGATTATGTTCTGCGTCCTGGGCGATGGTTTTGTATTGATTGAGAAGGGTTTCGTCAAGGATTCCTTGTATTGGTGTAAAACTCGGGTCAATCAGCGATTTGATGAAAATATCCTTCTGACCTAAGACGAGGGACCGTAATTGTTTGAATTCTTTATCATTGACCCTGCTTTCTCTCAGACTGAGTTGGATTCGACGGTACTGGACATCAAGACAATCGTAATCCTCCTTCAGGGCATTGGTGACTGATTCTTTGGCATTCCAGAAATCTTTGAGGAGTTCAAAATGGCGTGAGAGCAATAGGTTTATGTAGATGGCTTCAGCAGCTGTTTTTGTAAGATTTCTGGCTGTTTCCAGATACAGTCCAACATCACTGGTCCGGTTACATTCGAGGGATAACAGGGCCAATGCAATATTTGCGGCAAACCGATGTCCATCCTGGCGTTTGAGTTCGCTTTGCAGAAGTTCTTCAGCCTGTTCATATTGCCCAACCCGTAAGCAGTCGAGTCCCATATGGAGGTTGCGGTTGTCAATTTTGACCTTGTCTGTCTTGAAAATTGTTGACCATTTGCTATAGGATGAAAAGGCGTAATTCCATAAAAAACGCAGTTGAAATATTGCTGAAAGATCAAAAAAAGCTACAAAGACAAGAAGCTCTTTGTCTTTGCGTAAACTGACCGTTTTCACCCCCTCTGCAAGTCTGGCAATGACAGATTTTTTTTCCGGGAATACTTTTTTGTAAATGGTGTTCAGCTCTTCAAAGGTCAAATAGCCGACCTCCCCAAGCCCCCACGAGTCCATGCCGAGCATTTTGGATGGACAATGTGCTGGTTGATGGGTGGTCATCCCGCAGTAGAAACATTCCTTACCGCTTTGCGCCACCGGTAGATTGCGATACGCCAGAAGTGGTTCCTGTTTGCCCAGGTCATGATCCTTGAAGGTTATTTTTGTGTAGCCGCTGGAACTGTTTAAGAGTTGATGGCTTGGGAATTTGGTTTGGGTGGAAAATTCTTGCCATATCCTTACCAGTGCTGGGCCGATGTATATGGATTCATGTTGAATTTCATCCCATATTTTTTTATCGGGCAAGGACGCTGCGGTGAGGGGAGTATCCTCAGGGAGAAGATCAATGATAAACTGGATTGGCGTTGGGCCGCTTGCTGCGGGCCAATGGTGGGCTTGTTTGGTTGCTTCGAATGATGACAATAAAGCAGAAAATGCGCTGTAATGCCCTGTGAAGGTGAAAATGAGAAGCGCATCAGTGCTGAGTTTATGTTCTGCACCATGACGGCGCAGTTCATCGCGGAGAGATTCAATAAAAGGCAGCCAACGGATACCGAGAATTTTCTCTCCTTGTTTGGCATGATTGCGAATAGTCAGTACAAGGGTTGGTGTCACACTAAAGTCCTTTGGAGTTGAGGGGGTATGTACGTATTATGGGGTTTCTGCAGATGCATGAGATACGTGGTGTACATGGACGTCTCTAGAACCTTCCATGCGAGATCGGTGAGTATTAACAACATTGGCTAAGGACATGTCTCGCTTCTTTATTGTCAGGATCGATTTGCAATGCCTTGGCGGCCCATTTGTCCGCCATGATAAGCCGACCCATATCGAGGTTGCAGCGGGCCAAGGAGATAAGGAGTTCTATGTCCTGATGAAATTTAGCGACAGCTCGCTCGAGATAGAGTGATGCTTCATTGTGTTTGCCCTGTCGTTGCAGCTGGATGCCGAGGCATTTATGGATGGCAAGCTGCGATGGCGAATATTTCAGAATGATTTTATAACATTTGACGGCAAGATCATTGAAATTATGCTGGGTTGCTATGGTAGAAATTTGTTCCAGAATTTCAATGTCCTCACTGTTGTGGCGGAGGACAATTTTAAGGATTTGTTCGGCTTTTTTCAGTTCGTTTTTCTTTACAAGAAGATTTACGAATTTAAAGGCACGCTCAGTATGGCGGGGGCTGATATCCATGGCGGCAGAGTAGGCTTTGATGGCCAGCTCTATTTTCCCCTGATAGAAATAGAGTTGTCCCAGATAATGGTAGGACGTGACATCAAGCCTGTTGATATCGATCGCTTTGCTGAATGCCGCGACAGCCTCGGGAACCTTTTTGAGTTTCAGAAATAAACGTCCAAGCTCACGGTGGGGGCGAGAAAGTCCGGGTTTGAGGTGGGCTGCCGCGTTGATGAGTTTCATGGCCTGGGGAATATTCCCCTGTCTTTCGACGACTTTGGCCTCTCTTAACAGTATGGTTGCCTGGTCGGGGTTGTGCAGGTTGTTGAGCAGTTCATTGATTTTGGTTTCAAGGGTTGCAGTGACAAATGGTTTTGTTAAATAGGCATCAACATCATGTTCTGCGGCCTCTGCGACGACTTCGGTGTTGGCTTCAGCTGTGATCATCAGAAATGGGATATCGCGAAGGTTCTCATCTTTACGCAGCGTGTTGAGTAATTCAGTCCCCTTCATGTGGGGCATATTATAATCACAGATGATAAAGTGTATGGGTTCTTGATCCGGTGCATTAAGAAGTTTCCACGCCTCTTTGCCATTGGGGGCTTCGAAAATTTCTTTTCCATAGTTGATGAGCTTTAACATGGCCCGTACAGAACGGCGCATATTGTCCATGTCATCGACAACCAGGAAATTCATTTGTTTAGGAGACTGCTGTTTCATAGTTTCAGCTTATGGTTCTGTCGGTTTTAGGCTTTTCGAGGTGCACACGGTATAAAAAAGGGTAGAGGGCTATGGGTGAGTGGTGGATAGGGGCAGTTCGATAAAGAAACAACTCCCACCTCCTTCTCTTCCTTCAACCCAGATTCGACCGTTGTGGAGTTCCACAGCTAATCGGCAAAAATAGAGTCCCAGACCTGTTCCCATGAGGAGGTCTTCAGCAACGGAGAGGCGTGCGTATTTGTCGAAAATGACATCGCGCATATCGTCTGGGATTCCAGGACCTTGATCGCTGAATATAAAACGAATATGGGTTTCACTGGTGGTGATTTCAGCGGTGATGCATGACCCTGACGGGGTGTAGTTTACCGAGTTGGACAGGATATTTTGAAAAACCCGGAGCATGATGTTCCTGTCCAGATGAAGCGGGGGGAAAAGGCAATCTTCACAGGTGAAGATGATCTGTATATCCTTCAGTTTGGCTAAATTTTTAATGGAGGACATGGCCTCCTGCACAAGTTGGTCTGGGTACACCTCTTCCCGGAGCAGTTGCTGTTTGTTGTCAGCAATCTTATC
>JBFFNY010000161.1:0-4823 GCA_041562955.1 Desulfurivibrionaceae bacterium
AAGAAATATGGTCTTATTGATAAGGTGCTCAGTCACCGAGATGATATAAAGGAAGTGTAGGTATGGCAGGTACAACCACGGATGATCCAGAAGTTTTATGCTCCTTCTGCGGGAAAACCCAAGAGGAAGTAAAAAAGCTGATTGCAGGTCCGAACGTCTATATTTGCGATGAGTGTATCGACCTGTGCAATGATATTGTCAAGGAAGAACTCAAGAATGTCGTTAAGGGTGAGACAGAACAACCGAGTTTAAAACCTCGTGAAATCAAGGCCCACCTTGACGAGTATATCATCGGTCAGGAGATGGCCAAGAAATCTCTCTCAGTGGCGGTTCACAATCACTATAAGAGGGTCGAGGCCAATTATAACAGCAAGACGGACGATGTTGAACTGCAAAAGTCCAATATCATCCTGATCGGCCCCACCGGATCCGGCAAGACACTGGTGGCTCAGACCCTGGCCAAGGTGCTGAACGTTCCTTTTTCCATGGCTGATGCGACCACTCTCACCGAAGCGGGTTATGTCGGTGAAGATGTTGAAAACATCCTTGTGAATCTGCTTCAGACTGCTGATTATGATGTTGAACGCGCCCAGCGCGGTATCATCTATATTGATGAGATTGATAAGATTGCCCGGAAATCTGATTCGGCATCCATTACCCGCGATGTCTCCGGTGAAGGGGTGCAGCAGGCCCTGTTGAAAATCATAGAAGGCACCGTGGCATCGATTCCGCCCAAGGGTGGTCGTAAACATCCTCAGCAGGATTATGTGAAGATTGATACCACGAATATCCTTTTTATTGTCGGCGGTGCATTTGTCGGACTGGATTCGGTGGTGAAGCGGCGTAAGGGGACAAAATCCATTGGTTTCGGCGCCAAGGTTGTCGGTGAGTCAAAGGCCAAACTCGGTGATGTGCTGGCCGAGATTCGCCCTGAAGATTTACTCCAGTTCGGCCTTATTCCCGAGTTTGTCGGGCGACTGCCTGTTATTGCGACAATGGAAGAACTTGAAGAGCAGGATTTGATTCGCATCCTGCAGGAACCGAAGAACGCCTTGACCAAACAGTATCAGAAACTGTTTGAGTTTGACAATATTCGTCTTCGTTTTACTGAAGGGGCCTTGACTGCCATTGCCCAGGAGGCCTTAAAGCGTAAATCTGGTGCCCGCGGCCTGCGTTCTGTCATGGAAAAGGCCATGATGGCGGTGATGTATGAGCTGCCTTCTGAAGAAAACGTCAAGGAATGTGTTATTAGCGAGCAGGTTATCCTGAGTGGTGATTATCCTGTGGTTCTGTATGAAAATGAAACGAAAAAAAGTGCTTAAGAACTATAACGTAGTCTGTTGAATAACCACGATGACACCAGTGTCATCGTGGTTTTTTTTTATCTCCCTTATAAAAATATCCATACCATAGGTTGCTATGAATCTTATTGATGACAAGAATGTGAAACCGGAAGTTGTAACGTATCCAATGATGCCTTTGCGGGATATCGTTTTATACCCGCATATGGTTGCACCCCTTGTAGTGGGACGAAAAAAATCGATTGCTGCGCTTGAAAAATCCATGAAGGACCGGACCGAGATTTTTTTAGTGGCTCAAAAAGACGGGACGAATGAGGATCCCAAGCAGGATGATGTGCATGGTATGGGCACCATTGCCACCGTGATGCAGCTCCTGCGTTTACCTGACGGGACGATCAAGGCCCTGGTCGAAGGCCGTCGCCGGGCAGAGATCCTCGACTATGTGGATGATGGGGACTATCTCTCTGTTATTGTCGAAGAGCATCCTGAGTCTGAAGGCAATGATGCCGAGACCGAAGCGTTTCGGCGTGAGACCCTGGCCTCTTTCAAAGAATATCAAAAAATTAACAAGAAGATTCCCCCGGAAATTATTGTCTCCCTGTCTAAAATTTCTTCAGGATCAAAATTTATTGATGTGCTGTCCTCTCATCTGCCGCTCAAGACGAATGCCAAACAGAATTTGCTCTCCATTTTAGAGGTGAAGGCACGCTTTGAAAAGGTGCTGGCGATTCTCCACCAGGAAAGTCAGATCGCAAACCTTGAAAACTCAATCCGCAAACAGGTGAAGACGAGAATTGATAAGACCCAGAGGGATTATTATCTCAACGAACAGGTAAAGGTCATCAATAAGGAGATGGGTAAGGACGATGACGCCTCTTCTGAGATTGCCGAGCTGGAAGCTGAAATCAAGGGGCGGAAACTTCCCAAAGAAGCGCGGGAGAAGGCGGATAAGGAGCTTAAGAAGCTCAAGCAGATGTCCCCCATGTCAGCTGAGGCCACGGTGGTTCGGAATTATATTGATGCGATTTTGTCACTGCCCTGGTCCAAGAAAACCCGAGGCAGCATCAAGATTGACCGGGCCGAGGCCATCCTCAATGAGGATCATTATGGATTGAAAGAGCCCAAGGAGAGAATCCTTGAATATCTTGCCGTGCAGGCGCAGGTGAAGAAGATCAAGGGGCCGATTCTCTGTCTTGTCGGCCCTCCAGGAGTCGGGAAGACCTCAATCTGTAAATCTGTAGCCCGGGCCATGGGCCGTAAATTTACCCGCCAGTCCCTCGGCGGCGTGCGTGATGAGGCGGAAATCCGCGGCCATCGGCGCACGTATATCGGAGCGATGCCGGGTAAGATCATTCAGTCCCTGCAAAAGGTGAAGGTGAGCAACCCGGTTTTCTGTCTGGATGAAATTGATAAAATGTCCATGGATTTTCGGGGCGATCCTTCATCCGCACTCCTTGAGGTTCTGGATCCGGAACAGAATTCAACCTTTGTGGATCATTATCTGGATCTGGATTATGACTTGTCCGATATCTTTTTTATCACCACGGCCAATAACCTCCATGCCATACCGGGTCCGTTACGGGACCGGATGGAGGTTATTTCCCTCACCGGGTATACGGAAGAGGATAAGCTGGAAATTGCCAGAACCTATCTCGCTCCAAAACAGTTGAAGGAAAACGGCTTTCAGCCCAAAGAAATTTCCCTTGATGAAGCGGCAATCCTCGACATTATTCGCCGTTATACCAAAGAGGCCGGCGTGCGTAATCTTGAGCGGACCCTGGGGTCGATATGTCGGAAAATTGCCCGTGAAAAACTAAAGAATACGCCGAAGAAAACGTACCGCGTTACACCCAAGGGGGTCCGCAACTATCTCGGCGCTCCCAAATTCCGGTTTGGTGTTGCGGAAGAGGCGGATCAGATCGGTCTGACAACAGGGCTTGCCTGGACTGAGGTGGGGGGAGAACTCCTGCAGATTGAAACGGTTCTTATGCCCGGCAATGGTAAGCTCACCATCACCGGCAAATTAGGCGATGTCATGCAGGAGTCTGCCCAGGCAGCCTTGAGTTATGTGCGGGCGAATTCACCCCGTCTGGGATTGTCCCAGGAATTTTATCAAAAACTTGATATTCATATTCATGTTCCGGAAGGGGCTATTCCTAAGGACGGACCTTCAGCCGGTGTGACCATTGCCACCACCATTGTCTCGGCCCTGCTCCGGATTCCTGTTCGTCGTGATCTCGCCATGACCGGTGAGATTACCCTGCGGGGCCGGGTGCTGCCCATTGGCGGCCTGACCGAGAAGCTCCTTGCTGCCCGTCGTGGAAATATCTCAACGGTGCTCATTCCTAAAGAGAATGAAAAAGACCTTGAGAAGATTTCACCCCGGGTGATGAAGAGTTTGACGATTATTCCTGTGGAGCATGCGGATGAGGTTCTGCAACGTGCCCTTGTGCTGCCCAAGGACCAGGTGTTGTTTCAGGATGTCGCCTTTGAGCCTTTTGGCGCTGAACTGTGTAATACCATTGAAAATATCGATCCGGTGGCTCCTCATTGACAGCCATCTGATTTGTTTGGATCACGGTGAGCGCACCTCCTGACAGATGTTTTGCCTGGCGGTAGAATTAATTTTAAAAGGACTGTTTTTTTCGTTGACGAAGGTCCGCGATCTTGTTAAATATCTCCTCACTTCTGGGGCGATTAGCTCAGCTGGGAGAGCATCGGCCTTACAAGCCGAGGGTCACAGGTTCGATCCCTGTATCGCCCACCAGATTTGTTTTTTAAGATGTTTACTCTGTTAATGTAATGGGGGCGTAGTTCAGTTGGTTAGAACGCTTGCCTGTCACGCAAGAGGTCGCCGGTTCGACCCCGGTCGCTCCCGCCATTATATTTTGTCCTAAAGGATTCAGCTCTTATGAGCTGAATCCTTTTTTTTTGTTTTATGTTATAGTGACCCCCTGATTCCTGTAACGTTCCTTCCTTTTCTTCCCACAACAAAACACATAATGATGTCAGAACCGATGCTGAAACACCGTAATATTTGCCGTATTGATTCCACGAAAACCCATGGCTGGTATGTCCGGATCAACTGGAAGCGCAAACAGTTCTCCAAGCTGTTCAGTGATACCCTGAACGGCGGCTATGGTTCGGCTCTTTTATGTGCCATAGCCTGGAGAGATCGTAAGAAAGAAGAATTCGGGATTCCCATTACGGATCTGTCTGTCGTCGGGACAATACGGAGTAACACCGGGGTCCGTGGTGTTTCTTTGAATAAGAAGCGCCAGGCCTTTGTCGCCTCCTGGGTTGATGCGGAAGGTCGGCCGAATAACTCGTCCGTCTCGGTCAGAAAGCACGGTGAGAAGGCGGCCTTTGCAAAGGCCTGCGCCATTCGTTCTAAAATGGAGGAGTGGCGCTTGAACGGCAATGTCTTCGGCGAAACCCTCTCCTGATTTATATCGTAATCACCGGTAGATCCTGCCATTTTGTCGTGTAGGATGGTGATTTATGGTCCTGGGTCATGGCCCA
>JBFFNY010000162.1:0-4815 GCA_041562955.1 Desulfurivibrionaceae bacterium
ATACCGCTGCCATCAATGAGTTCGTTGACACCAACTACTATGACCACTGTACCCCATAAGTAGTAGAGTTACTGTTCTCGTTAAGAAGGCTGCCCCGCAAGGGGTGGCCTTTTTTTGTCGATTTAGGTTTTCTGGCGATTGATGAGGACACAGAAGATCCATGAGAGGCATGTCGAGGCAGATCATGGCGGTGTCCTGAAAACCACCTGTACGAGTTGCCACACCTTCTAATCAGGTTGGCGTAACCCAGACAATAAACGCATGGAGATAAAAAAAAAACATGTGTTTATTGTCATTTTTTATGTGAAGTAAAAAGACGTGCTGAGCAAAAAAGATTCCTGAGGATTTCTCCTCAGGAATCTTTTTTTTTGAATTTTATCCAGCTCATACTAGAGAGCGTTTTTTAGCGAAATGACCACTGCTCAAACAATCATAGCCATATGCCCACCAGATCATAGCCATATGGCTATGGTCCCCCACAAGATACAGTATAACTTATTGAATCTAGGCATTTATCCTAGACAAGCTTAAACGATTCGCCAATTGTCTGAGGTATAAAATGCACGTATGTAGAAGGAGTACACAGATATATTTTGGAGGGATCACCTTTTGAAAGATATTTCATGGTTATGAATTTCTAAGGAGAGAACAATGAAGAAAAAATTGCGGGTGCTTGCGCCAATCATGGTCGCAACCTGGATGTCCACCGCCGCGGCCTACGCCGCTCTGGACATTACCAAGGCCGAATGGCAGCAGGAAGATCAGAAATTGTCCATAAGGGCAGAAGAGGGTTCGGGTACAGCTGAGCTGAAAGCCCTTTACGGGGGTCAATCCTATCCCCTGCACTATGATAACGAGGATGAGCGGTATGAACTGAAGCTGAGTGATATCTGCTTCAGCGACACGGTCACCGTCACCTCCAGCACAGGGGCTTCCGCCAGCCATGCTGTTGAGGCGGAAGACGGCAACGGCGTTGGGTATGAGTGTGCAGGAACCGTTCCCCCGCCACCAGTCTGCGCGGACAACGATGGCGACGGGTACACCGATGCCGCCTGCGGCGGAACCGATTGTAACGACAGCAACGCCGCAATCAACCCCGGCGCCTCAGAAATTTGCGGCGACAGCATTGACCAGGACTGTTCCGGTGGTGATCTGCTCTGTGTGGTTGAACCGCCACCGGCAACAGGCTCCCATGCCGCCTTGATTACCTCCTATGACGGCCCGGCCACCTGCGTCGCCTGTCATCAGACGTCAGCCTATAACATGCTGGACAGTCTGCACATGCAATGGTCCGGTCCGACGCCAGATCTGACCAACACCAACGGTGAACCCCTGGGCAAGGCGGTCAATGGGATCAACACCTTCTGCACCTACGCCATGTCATCCGGCGGCGCCTGTTTCGGCTGCCATGTGCGTATCGACGGCAATGCCCCCCATACACCGGATGTGAATGATGTCGACTGTCTGATGTGCCATAACGACACCTACCAGCGCATGACGGTGGCTGATCCTGCCACCGCTGAAACAGTGGTGGATTATCTTGGCAATGAAAAGACCTATGTCTTTGGAGCCCAGGATGTGGACGGCAATTACACCAATGTCCCTAATTTTGACGCCATGCCTGCCGGCACCACCATGCTGCAGCTGGCCCAGAATGTCCATCTTCCCACCAGAACCTCCTGCCTGCGGTGTCATGCCAAGGCCGGCGGCGGTGACTGGACCAAACGGGGCGACATGGGTTTGAGCACCAAGGCCCCGGCGATCACCGAGGATGTCCATATGTCCCCGGCGGGTGCGGATCTTTCCTGTTCCGCCTGTCACTCCACCGAGGGCGGCCATAAGGTCGGCGGCCGCGGGATCGACCTGCGTCAGACCGAAGCAGCCGCCCCAACCTGCCAGGCCTGTCACACAAGCTCTCCGCATAACGATGCCACGATCAATCGCCATGCCCAGGGTCAGGTCAGCTGTCAGGTCTGCCATATCCGTACCTTTGGTAAGGGCGGTGCCACAGAGATGTCCCGTGACTGGCTTGCCCCGCATTGGAACCCCGCCTTCTGTAACGGTCAGGGCGGTTATGTCGGCCATGAGGTCAAAGTGGCCGATGTCAAACCTGAGTACACCTGGTTTGACGGGACCTCCTATGTGTATAATGTCGGCGAGCATATCAGCCCCAATGGGGACGGAACCTACACCATGGCCAAGGCCAATGGCGCTGCCTTTGACGGCAAATCCAAGATCGTACCCATCAAGCGTCATTTGACCAATATGCCTCTACATGAGTCCGGTCAGATCATTGCCCCTAAAATCATGCGCATGTTCATGACGGGTGATTTTGATCAGGCGGTTCAGGAAGGCATGGCGGATCAGGGCCTGACCGGCAATTACACGATGGTGGATGCGGATGCTGAGATGCTGATCAGCCATGGTGTCGACCCCAAGGCCAATGCTCCAGCCTGTGCTGAGTGCCATGATGGTTCCGGTCAAACGCCGGACGGCAGCAGGATGTTGCCCCTGGGTGCGCTGGGCTACCAGCAGTTCCCAAGCAGCAGCATGTGTTCCCTCTGTCACTCCAGCAAGAGCGCGGGCTGGGAAAGTATGCATGGAACCCATGTTGACAGTCTGAACATGGATTGCGCGTCCTGCCATACTGCACCGCCAACGGGCCTGACCTCAGCGAGAAGTTCACTCTGCTCAAGCTGTCACGGCTACGAAAGCACGACTGATTTTCAGTCGATCCATAACAGGCATCTGAAAAAGAATATCGCCTGCGCAACCTGCCACACCTTCTAAACAGAGGTAAACGGCAGTAAAAAAAGGCCCCGGAGGATTCATCCTCCGGGGCCTTTTTTTGTTTTCTCGGTGTGAAAGCTCTTTTATGCGCGGAATCACTGTAAAATTCCATGCAACACGTCACGAACAACATGGACGTAACGCAGGTATTTACACCGAATAATTTATCCAGTACTATTTTGACAGCAGCTTCACACACCAGAAAGAGCACCTCTCTTTCAGATCTGCATATGTGCGGAACCAGAACAACGTCTATTCACAGGTGATGTCCCCTATGCCCTCTTCGCTTAAACTCCTCGTTGCCCTGATCGTTTTCAGCACTGCAGTCAGTTTCCTTGACACCACACGTGTTCGAGCCCAGGAAGAACAACCACCCAGGGCATGGCTCACCTTTACGCATGGCAAGGGTGAAGACAATTATCAGGTCACCATTCGCGGTGATCATGTTTTCAACGTTGATAACCATTTTCTCATCACCGACCCGCCACGATTAGTCGTGGACATTGGTGAGGCCAGAATTAAAAAAAATATCTACCTCACCATTGACCAGCCCGAACTGACCATGATCCGGGCCGCCAACAGGGAAAAACGAGTGCGGGTTGTCCTGGACCTGCCCCTGGAATCGACCCCGCAGTATCAACTTGTCGAAAGAAACAACCGTGTCACCATCACCCTCTCAAACAACAGCAGAACTCTGCCCCAAAACACCTCCCTGAAGGACGGTCACGTCTCCATCCACCTCCACAAGGCTGAACTTGCAGATTTCTTTGCCATCATTTCAAAAACAGCCGGAAAAACCATTCTGGTGGACGAGTCCATCAAAACCCCTCTATCCTTACGATTTGTTGATATCAGCTGGCAAGATGCCTTGGCTCAGGTTCTCAAGCTGTATCACCTCAACATCGAAGAGAGAGACCATGTCTGGTACGTGTCAAAGCCGGAATAATCGCCAGACAGGGTGTCCGGTCTGAACCGTCTGCATCTGTTTCCCATCAGATATGAGAAGATCAAGGGCTCCCGCATCTGTTGCCGCAAGCTGGCCTGCGGCCCACACCTCAGGCGGCGATGGTGATCAGCGAATGGGGACAGGAATTTTCCCTGCGCCGGTTTTGAAAGATGGCCGAACCGGCAATGGCCTTGGCAGAACGTTTCACCTCAGAGGCCAACCCGGCTAATTCCGCATAAGAGCTCATCAGGCAATCTACTGAACTGACGATACCGATGGACAGGGAAAGAAGCGGGATTTTGGTATCATTGCCCTGACGATCCCTGGCAAAATAACCGTCATCCTCGATCTCGCCAGGGCTATGAAACATGGCCAATCTTTTCTCGAAATCCGCAATAATCCGCCGGCTGGCCGGACCTGAGCCATGGGGCCGGGTGATAGCGATAAAATCATCGCCGCCGATATGACCGACAAAATGGAGACTGCTTTCTTTGCTACCAATGACGTTCACCAGAATTTCAGCGAGCTCGTGGATAACCATATCCCCTTTTTCAAAACCATAATAATCATTATACGGCTTGAAATGATCGATATCCACATAGCAGACATCAAAGCAGATTTTATTCTTAATAAGGCGGCTGATCGTTCGTTGAATAAACTCATTCCCAGGAAGACCCGTCAGGGGATTTGCCCCCCGGGCCAGCTGTATATTACGCTGGTTGGTGGCTTCAAGCAGGGCATAAATCCCCACCACGCCGTGGTAATACCCGTTGCGGGAGACGCAGATATCGTCGTAGAGAAAGGCTTCACTGCGCCCCTGGACCTTATCGATAACATCCTCAATGGCGGTATCCGCCTCAACCAGCAGGAAATCATCCTCTAAAATATCCCGCATCACCCGATGCTTTGAAAGTGCAAACCCGTACCCCAACGGACCGACCATGTGCGTTTCGAGAAAGCGGGACCGGCAGATCAACCCCTCAATCCTGCCGTGTTCAACGATGGGGATACTGCGGCAGGACGAGTTTTTCATAAAGTACAGGTAGGCCGTCATCAACTCTTCATCAGGGGGCAGAACA
>JBFFNY010000163.1:0-4764 GCA_041562955.1 Desulfurivibrionaceae bacterium
ACCTCACGACCAAGATTACAAATAATAGGCACCTGAAGCTTCTCATCCTGCTGAGTCAAGGCAGCCTGACGAATCCGTTCCATAACCGAATAGGTGTATTCAATACCGTAACCAAGAGCACCGACAGATGGATCAATCATGACGTTATTGAGACTCACACCCAGATTTTCCATGAGGATGTTCAACTGCTTGGCAAGGTTTACGTCAATGGGCGATGCCGCAACAATCGGATGCTGGAATGCCATGGCTGTGGCACCCAGGGAGCGGTAGTTGGCATCGGAAAGCGGAGCCAGACAAACCTTTTTGGAACCAATGAGTGAGGTTAACTCACGCAGGGTCTCTGTATCCTTTTCAGCATTTTCACAACCCCAAACAATGACAGGGACATCAACCGCATCGATAACCGAGGCCGCAGTTTTAGCAGCTTCATCAGCGGCCTTGTTCATGCCGTTCGGATCTGTTGAAGTAAGTGAGATACAGATTGCATCGGCGCCATACTCTGCTACACATTTCTGTGCCCACGCTACAGGGTTATCGATAACATCACTGAAATGACGACTGAGGGTTTCAGGCCAGGAGTCTGTTCCTGAATCAACAATATCCATGGCAATACGGGGCTTATGAGCCATGGTCCCTTCAAAGAGTTGGAAAGGCAGCGTGGATTCACCACCGATGGTGATGGTATGATCATCGTTACCCAAGGTCGTTTCACGAATAGCACCGGTATATTTGGCGGTGTATGCCGTCGCAGGAACCTTGGAAGCACGTTCAGCAAGGGGTGTTGTTTCAGCAGCAAAGGAACCTGTATCACCGGCAACAGCTGGTTTAGGTGCGGCAGGTTTTGCCTTTGTTTTTTTCACAGCTGGTGCAGCAGGTTTCGCTGTTTCTACAGGTGCAGCCTCAACTTTTTCTACTTTTGCCGGTGCAGCCACAGCCTCTTGCTTCGTTGATTCATCAGCAACAGTCACCGCACCGGGCAAAACGCCGCCGGCCCGAGCCATTAAGGCCTCATAACGCTTAACAACCTCTGGCGGAAGGTCAGCTGCTGTTTGCGGGGTACGAGGTGTCTTTTCTGTGGATGATGCGGCAACAGGTTGGGTTTCAACTGCAGGAGCCGATGGTGCGGCAGTCACTGCAGGAGCGGCAACCGGGGCCGCAGCTGGAGTTGAAGCCGGTGCACCAGCAGCAGGCACTTTCCCAAGGATATTTTGAGCGCCTGCAAAGCTGGACAACGCTTCAAATTGCTCATCTGTCAGATTAAAGGCAGATTTCAATGCGTTCAATCCTTTTGTCACAGATTCAAGCGCAAGTAACCGTTCTTGTTCGTTCATCTCATGTTCTCCTGCTTCTCTATCTTGATTAACTGAATTATCATTATTTGTGGCTGAAGATGTTTTTGCATCTTCAAGCAGTTGTACCGCGTGTGCTCTGGCCTGATCAAACTTGTCTGCTTCAGCCTGTGCGGCAGCAACAATTTGTTTGGCGCGAGCTGTAGCGTCGGCAAGGATCGCATCGGACTGAGCCGTATCAACATGGACAGCACTGGTCAATTCAATGGTTTCACTCACCGGCTTGGCAACAGGAGCATCATCGACAAGTACAGGACGATCAGAAAGGCCAGCACGGCTGATAATTTCAGGCACCGCCTCTTCCCATTCAATAGCCATGACATGAACGCCGGAAACACCTTCTATTTCCTTGACCTGGTTGATAATATCAACACAGATCTGAATACCCTCTTCCTGCTTATCTTTCGCGTCCTGCAGTCTCTGGATCACTTCATCCGTAACATCCATACCAGGTACAAACTTTTTCATATACCGCGCCATACCTAATGACTTGGGCGGGGTAACACCGGCAAGGATATAACATTTTTCATGCAGACCAAGATCACGAACCATTTCCATAAATTTTGCAAACTTCTCTACATTATAAATGATCTGGGTCTGAACAAAGTCTGCGCCTTGGGCAACTTTTTTGGCAAGTCGTTTGGCACGGAACTCAAAAGGATAGGCAAAAGGGTTTGCAGCACAACCGAGAAATAACTTCGGGGCGCCGCTCTTAATAGCCTCACCGCATTGGAACTCCTGCTCGTCCCGCATGGTCTTGACCATGCCGAGCATTTGGATGGAATCCATATCAAAGACACCCTTTGAGCCGGGATGATTACCGAATTTCTGGTGATCACCGGTCAGACATAAAAGGTTCTTTAAACCGAGGGCCGAAGCACCGAGAATATCTGATTGCATACCAATGCGATTACGATCGCGGCATGTCATCTGAATAACGGGTTCAACACCTTCCTGTTGAGTTATGAGACCTGCGGAGATAGAGGACATACGGACAATGGCTGTCTGGCAATCAGTAATATTGACTGCATCAACATGGCCTTTGAGTATCCGGGCTTTCTCCCGCACCACTTCTGGATCACTGGATTTAGGCGGTCCAAGCTCGCCTGTCACAGCAAAATGACCCGCTTTTAATATACGTTCTAAACGACTACCCGATTTCATCGGCGATTTCCTTATATTACGTTTATCAATAAGGGTGCTCTAGCGCGCACCCTTTACATCAACCAACAGGTTCGGCTATTTTGCACCGCAACCGACACCCTTAATTTCGCCACCTTCCAGGTCGCGACGCATTTCCATGTCGAACAGAACACGGTCCTGCTTCTTGTTGATGCCTAAGGCTTCACGTTTTTGTTCAATTTTAGCAATAATGGTTTGAGCAAGTTTCAAAGGATCATCTTCAACGTTCCAATGAGCCCCGTAGGTTTCCATCATATCTTCTTTGAGATACTTATCAAAGACCTTGGAACCATCTGTTGCTAGGGACTGGAAGATAACCTGCGCCCCGCTGGCCACAAAATATTGACCAATGGCAACCGCCTTTTCACTCATCCATAACGGTGCAGTACCTACAGCCGGCAGATCACAGATATCATCACCAAGGCCACCTTCATTAACCATTGCCGTAGCGGCAATAAGGAGTCGGCTGTTGTCAACACAGGAGCCCATATGCAGTACGGGTGGCATACCAACGGTTTCACAAACCTCGGCAAGACCAGGACCGCAATACTTGGCAGCCTCAGGATTCATAAGATCGGCACGGCCAAGGGCTGTGGCCGCACACCCTGTAGCCAGAACAAGAATATTATTCTTGATGAGTTCTCTGGCAATGATTTCATGGGCATCGTCATTGAGTTTGAAGTTATCACAACCAACGATAATACCGACACCGCGAATACGGCCATTAATAATGTTATCATTCAAAGGACGATAACTGGCACGGAAACGACCGCCGAGCATACGGTTAATGGTTTCATGGGAGAAACCGACAACAACATCCAGCTTTTTCTCTTCAGGAATGTAGAACTTGCCGCGTTTCTTATAATTCATGATGGCTTTGGTGAGAATTTCCTTGGCAGAGGCCAGGGCTGCATGCTCATCAAAGGGGATATGAATAGCAAACGGCATCTTCGCACGATAGTTGGTGGTGATGATATCGGTATGCAGATTCCGTGTCATCTCACCGAGTGATTGCATCACACATTGCACATCAACCACCATGGCTTCAAGAGCGCCGGTGGCAATGGTAATTTCCTGCTGGATAAAACCCGCCGCAACCGGAATACCGCGGCGCATGAGAATTTCATTTCCTGTACAGCAGACACCCACAAGGTTGATCCCCTTGGCACCCTGCGCCTTGGCAAGATCGAGCATCTCCTGATCCTGGGCTGCAATACAGAGTGATTCCGCCAGGAGTGGCTCATGACCATGGACAGCCACATTAACCTGATCTTTTTGCAGCACACCAAGATCAACAACAGACCGGCGTGGAACCGGGGTGCCGAACATGATATCGGTCAGTTCAGTGGAGAGCATGGAGGAACCCCAACCATCAGCCAGAGCACAGCGTGAAGACTGATTGGTGATGTTCTCATACTGCTGATCAACACCCATATGGGTACGATGCATGAGCTCAACAACCTCGCGGTCTACACCACGCGGCTCAACGCCAAGTTTTTTCCAGATTTTTTGACGTTTCGCAGGAGCACGCTTCAGCATGGCCAGAGGTTCATCATCTTGGCTACCGAAATCGGCAAGGGCCTTTTCACCAAGTTCAAGGGCAATGTCGTTCTTGTCACGGCCTTCAATTTCCACGCCGTAAACCAGTGCCAGACTGTGAAGTTTGGCCTCGTCCTTAATCTCGTGGGGGGTGTTGCCCTTTGCAGTTTCAATAAACCCCTTAACCATCTCACGGGCATGATCGCCGTGGGATGCTGCACCGGCAGCAACGGTACGGGCAAAGTTGCGGGCTGTAACCGTATCAGCGGTCGCACCACAGACTCCAATCATGGACTCGACGCCATCAATAATCTGGCAAGGTCCCATGTTACAATTCTTACAACATGTACCTTTTTGACCGAAGAGACATGCCGCCATGCCACGGGCCTTAACACGGTCATAGGCAGTTTTGGTGTCCTTTGCTATGTCCTGAGCAAGAACCAATTTAGAAGAAGCACAGGTCATATCTGCACATCCTTCACATTCATTTCTTGAAGAAGCCATCTATATTACCCTCAACATTGTATTTTTGAGAAAATGAAAATTTCAGATTAAACGAAAAGCACGCAACTTAAAGGCCATGGGCCTGACGTGCAGCCTGAACGGTGTTTTTCATCAGCATAGTAATGGTCATTGGTCCAACACCACCTGGAACAGGAGTAATCGCAGCGGCCTTTTCCTTCACGGAATCAAA
>JBFFNY010000164.1:0-4760 GCA_041562955.1 Desulfurivibrionaceae bacterium
AAAAACAGGGGCGTTGATCGGCTCAGCCTGTGAGGTCGGCGCCCTTTTTGCCGAGGCGGACAGCGAACAATGCGCGGCCATCCGCACCTTCGGCGATGGACTGGGCCTGGCCTTTCAAATGGTGGATGATCTGCTTGATTATCAGGGTGAATCAAGCGAGACAGGCAAGGCCGTGGGCAATGATTTCAGTGAAGGCAAGATGACGTTGCCCCTCATTCATGCGTTATCCAACTGTAATGACCAAGATCGTCACTTCATCATGGATTTGCTGGGTGCAACACCGGAACTTCGTTTGCAAAACACCGCAAAGGTGAGCCAGATCATGCAGAACAACGGCAGCTTCACCTACACCAGAGAAGGCGCGGACACCTTGATCGAAGCGGCCCTGGAAAGTCTTGACACCTTTAAAGACTCCATTGCCAAAGAGACGCTGCGCGGTGTGGCCGCCTATGTCTTAAGCCGCAACAAATAAGCACCCTGGCTGCAACCTTAACCCCCTGAACCGATCCCCATGGCAAAAAAAAAGAGTCCGCGAAAAAAGAAAAAAACCGAGCCGAAGAGGCGTTCTTTTTCAGCTTTTATCTGGGGCTTTTTCTTCTGCCTCATCCTGGGGGCGACCCTTGCCGCAACAGGCTATTTTGTTTTTCTTGTTCCGGGTACGCATGAGAATACTCCGGCCCGGACGACCCGGGAAACATCACCCCATCCGTCCTATAAACCTGTCACCGGCCAACGTCATTTTGAGGAAGATGTGGTGCCGGAGCTGGTCAATCTTCAGCCCGATCATGTCAAAACAAAGGTTCAGCACCAGACGAGGAAAAAGCCCAGGATCGCGATCATCATTGACGACATGGGACATCGGCATCAAGTGGGCCGTGATCTCATTGCGCTTGACATGGGGCTGTCCTTTGCCTTTCTGCCCTTTACCTCGCACACCCGGTCGCTCATGAACCTTGCGGATCAGCACGGGTCCGACATCCTGCTCCACCTGCCCATGGAAGCCTCCTCACAGCAATGGGACCCGGGTCCGGGCGGGCTCTATACCGGCATGACCCGGGCCGCCATCATTGCCCAGGTGCAAAAAGACCTGCAGGATGTCCCCAGGGCCATCGGGGTCAACAATCATATGGGGTCAAAGTTCACCAGCGACAAGGCCAGTATGCAGGCCGCGCTTACCCCCATCAAAGCGCAAGCCCTCTTCTTTCTTGACAGCATGACCTCAAGTCAGTCCCTCGCCTACACGACCGCACAGGAACTCGGAATTAAAACCGGACGCCGTGATATTTTTTTGGATAACGAACAAAATGATGCTAAAATTAAGTCTCAGCTTGAAAAGCTCATCCAACGAGCCAAAAAAAACGGTACCGCGATCGGCATCGGCCACCCCTATCCCGCCACACTGGCCACATTAAAAAAAGAACAATGGTGGTTACAAAGCCAGGTGGAGATTGTTCGAGTCAGTGAACTGGTCGGCGACCGCTGAAGCCATTCACCAGCACCTGAGGGGGCAAACCGACCATGATCATCACCCTGACCACTGACTTCGGGTTATCCGGCCCCTTTGCCGGCATTATGAAGGGCGTCATCCTCCAGGCCAATCCGGACTGCCATATCGTTGATTTAAGCCATCATGTCGCGCCCCATGACATTGCTGAAGCCAGCCGTATTCTCCAGGCCAGCTTCCCCTATTTCCCCAAAGGAACCGTACATGTGGCAGTGGTCGACCCGGGTGTCGGCTCCAACCGCCATATCATCTGTCTGCAGCATAAAGACCAATACCTTCTCGCCCCGGACAATGGGGTTCTCACCCCGTTTCTGCATGATATTGACGCCGCCTACACCGTGAAAAACTCATCGCTCTTTCTCGCCAGCCCCTCTTCAACATTCCAGGGACGTGATATTTTTGCCCCGGTTGCCGGCCTCCTCTCCCTCGACTTCCCCCTTGAACTCCTTGGGGCCAGGATTGACGTCGAGGAGTTGGTTAAACTCCAGCTCCCCATGCCGAGTATCAGTGCCGACAGCATCAGCGGCGAATGTGTTGCCATTGATCGGTTCGGCAATGTTGCCTCCAATATCACCAAGGACCAGATTCTGGCCTTCTGTCCGGACCTCAGCCAGCTCACCATAACTGTTAACGACATCACCATTCATGGATTGCGCAACCATTATGCCGAAGGCAACGAAACAACCCCCATCGGACTTATTAACAGTCAGGACTATTTGGAGCTGAGCCTCTTTAAAAAGAATTGTGCTGAAAAACTGCATTTATCTATTGGAAATAACATAAAAATATTGAAAAATAAGCGGGATTGACAGTAATGTCATATTTAAGTTATTCATAATTTACTTTACAAAGCCCCATGGGCCTATTAAATTAAATCGTTAAATACTCAAGGTGTTCTTTTGGAAAATAATCATATCGAAGCTATTGCCGGCATGCTTAAGACCATGTCCCATCCCATCCGCTTGAAAATCCTCTGCCTCCTGCAGGACAAGGAAATGACCGTAGGGGATATCCGGGAAGAGGTAAAAACAACAAACGCCAATGTTTCTCAGCACCTGTCCATCCTCAGAAATCAAAAAATCATTGGTTTCCGCAAAGAAGCAAACTTCATTTACAACCGTATCGATGATGTCCGAGTTCTGGAACTCATGCAAACCATGGGCAAACTCTACTGCCAGAAAGTAGAAAAATAGCCTCTCTTCCTCGCTGCGACATTCTGCTATGAACCTTGCCTGACTGGAACATTTCTCCGTAACCAACTAGAGTGGATTTAAAGCATGACGCTTGGCGAAAAACTGGTACAAATCTCCATACACCGGCCTAAACAGGTCGCCCTGTCCCTTGGAGTCCTCACCGTTCTTCTGGGGCTGCTCATTCTCAATGTGCATGTTGATACCGACCCTGAGAATATGCTTTCCCCTGAGGAAGACGTCCGCGTCTTTCATACCGAGACCAAAAAAGAATTTTCACTCTACGACGTCGTTGTCCTGGGTGTCGTCAATAAGAACCACCCTGACGGGGTTTTCAATCCTGAAACCCTCAACCACGTTTACGAACTCACCCAGTACGCCGCCACCCTTTCCGACCCGAAACAGCCGACCCGCAAGGTTGTCGGTGCCAAGATCATTGCCCCTTCGAATGTTGATGCCATATCCCAGGCAGGACTTGGACAGGTCAGTTTCAGCTGGCTCATGCCAAAACCACCGGAGACGAGGGAAGAATCCCTGCGCATCCGCGATCTGGCCATGTCCAACCCCCTTCTCAAAGGCACCCTGGTCTCCGAAGATGAGCAGGCCATTGGCATCTACCTCCCCATCACCGCCAAGGATTTTGCCCATACCCTGTCGCAGCAGCTCAAAGAAAAGATAGCCACCCTCTCCGCCAACGGGGATGAATATTACATTACCGGTCTGCCGGTTGCCGAGGACACCTTCGGCAAGGAGATGTTCGTGCAGATGGCCATCGGCGCTCCAGGTGCCATGCTTGCCATCTTCCTCCTCATGCTGTTTTTCTTCAGACAGCTCCGGCTCATCATTTCCCCCATGATCGTCGCCATGATCTCGGTGATCAGCACCATGGGTCTTCTCATCGGCACAGGGCATACCCTGCACATCATGAGTTCCATGATCCCCATCTTCCTCATGCCCATTGCCGTGGTGGATTCCATCCACATCCTGAGTGAATTTTTTGATGAGTACCAGTCCACCCGCAACCGCAGACAGGCCATTGAACAGGTGGTCGCAAAACTCTTCACCCCCATGCTGTACACCTCGCTCACCTCGGCGGCAGGGTTTGCATCCCTGGCCTTTACCCCTATTCCACCGGTACAGGCCTTCGGCATATTTGTCGCCATCGGCATCATGATTGCCTGGATTGCCACGATTCTTTTCATCCCGGCCTACATCATGCTGATGCCGGAGGCGAGCCTTGCCCACTTCGGCAGCGCCAAAAATGCGGAGGGTAAACACCCGTCCCTCATGGCGCGAATGCTTCGTCGCCAAGGTCGTTTCATCTACGCGTACCCCAAGCTCATCATTATCACCGCCCTCCTTTTAACCGGACTGGCCCTGAGCGGCATCATGAAGATTCAAGTCAACGACAACCCGGTCAACTGGTTCACCCGAAACCATGAGATTCGAGTTGCAGACCGGGTCCTCAACAGTCATTTCAAAGGGACCTACGAGGCGTTTTTAATTCTGGAAAGCAACGGTCATGACCTGACCCCGTCCGAGGCCAACGATAAATTTGCTGGAATGCTTAAATCCATGGCAATTGATGACGCCTCCAAGATAGTTGTCGCCAAGGCACTGGCATTAAGTCAGCGCGCCACTTCAGCATCCGACCTTGACACCATGCTCAACACCCTGGAAGAGGGATTCACCCAGGCCCAGAACGAGGCGGGCGACACCACCTATGATGCCTGGAGTGACGCCCTCGCCCTGCTTGACCAGTTCAAACATCGCAAGCAAGTCTTTAAGCGTCCTGATGTCCTGGAGTATATCGGCGGACTGCAGGCACATCTTCTCAAGAAAGGAGTGGTGGGGAAAACCAATTCCGTCACCGATATGGTCAAGACAATACACACCGAACTCTTTAATGACCGCGCCAAATTCATTGTCCCTGACACCATCAATGGGGTGGCGCAATGTTTGATATCCTTTCAGAACAGCCATAAGCCGGATGACCTGTACCACATGGTCACCCCTGACTTTCAGAAGGCGAATATCTGGGTGCAGTTACAGAACGGCGACAACAA